>NZ_JBVJCO010000005.1:0-129487 GCF_055588525.1 Kitasatospora sp. NPDC041988 | reverse complement strand
CACTGACGCCTGACGAGAGATCATTCTCTCTCGCAACAGGTAGAACAGTACCAGCTCACAACCCCTGCCCTGACCGGAGGCGAACCCCGTATGACCAGCAACGACCAGGCCACGCACGAGACCGTCGAGTACGGCCCCGGCCGGCTCATGGACATCCACCGGCCGACCGGGAACGCCGGCGGCCCGCTGCCGGTGGTGCTGCTCTGGCACGGCCGCGGGGCCGACGAGCGGGACGCGCTGCGGCCGCTGGCGCGCGAGGCGGCGGAGCTGGGACTGCTGGTGCTGGTCCCGGACTGGCGGTCGGACGAGGAGGACGGCGGCGCCGCGCACCTGCGGGCGTCCTTCGAGCACGCGCGGCGGCACGCGGCCGAGTACGGCGGCGACCCGGCGCGGTTCGTGCTGGCCGGGTGGTCGATGGGCGGGAAGGAGGCGGTCGCCCTGGCCACCCACCCGAGCACAGCGGCCGAGGTGCGCCCGACGGCGGCGGTCGGCATCGCCTCCAGCTACGTCCGCCCCGCCGTCACCACCGGCGAGGTGCCGCTGCCGCTGCTCGCCGGCCGCCCCTCCCCCATACCGGTCTTTCTGGTGCACGGCACGCGCGACGAACTGGTGCCGGTGGAGTGCTCGCGGGAGCTGAACACCGCACTTGTACGGGGCTCGCACCTTCTGGAGCTGGACACGGACCACGCCGGCGCGGTCCTCGCGGAGTACGACCCGGCCCTCGAACGCTGTGTGCCCGGGCGGGCCGAGCACGCGGTGCGCGCCGGACGGGCGACGGCGCGGGTGCTGGCGGAGGCGGCCGGGGTGGCCGTCGGGGGCTGAGCGTGTCAGGCCGCCCGGTGCCAGTTGTCGCGGGTGGGGCGGGCGGCCGCCCGGGCGGGGCTCCGGACGGCGGTGAGGAGGGAGAGGAGAAGGGCCGCCGCCGTGAAGAGGAGGAGGTGACCGGCCTCGGGGGCGAGCCCGGCCCAGCCGAGGGCGCCGTGGCGGTGCTCGACGAAGCCGTTGTGGAAGAGCCAGGCGGCCAGCGCGACCAGCGGGGCGGCGGCCGGGCGGGAGTGGCGGCCGACGGCGGCGCAGAGCAGTCCGTAGGCGGCGAGGGCGACCCACGTCGGGCGCAGTTCGCCGAGGACGGCGAGGCCGGGCAGCAGGGCGGCGGAGGCGAGCAGTGCCACCGCGGCGGACATCGCGGCGGAGAGCCGGGCGGGACGGGTCATCGTGTCACCGCCCGACGGCGAGCGGTCGCAGGAGGACGTGGTGGCGTCGGAGCGCTTCGAGTTCGCGCTGCAGCGGCGGCTTGGGGACGGCGAGGACCGGACAGGTGGCGTGCCGGACGCAGTAGGCGGTCACCGACGGGCGCAGCGCGCGGGCGAGCACGCCGCGGCCGCCGGCCCCGAGGACGAGCAGGTCGCCGGGGCGGTCGGCGGAGCGGACCAGCGCCTGGCCGGTCTCGCCGCGCACGGCCTGGCTGCGCAGCCGCACGCCCGCGTAGCCGCCGCCGAACGCCTCGTCCAGGGCCTGCCGCAGCCGGGCGGCGGCCGCGTCGCGGCAGGCGGTGAGCAGCGGCGGGCACGGGGAGCGGCGGTAGCCGAACTCGCCGCCGGCCGGGGTCCAGCAGTGCACGGCGAGCACCTCGGCGTCGGTGCGGCGGGCCTCGGCGACGGCGCGGTGCAGGGCGGCGAGGCTGCCGAGCGAGCCGCTGACGCCGACCACGATCCGGTGGTGGCCCTCGGGTTGGTCGTAGGTGTCGAGCGCTTCGCTGTCGGTTCCGGCGCCGTTGTCCGCCATGACCCTGCCCGTCCTTCCGGCTGGTACTGATGTGCTGTCGGTTCCAGCAAAGCCGGGCGGTGCGGGAGCGGGCCGTTCGTTGACGGAGATCTGACGCGCGGGGCACGGATCCGTACGCGGCCCTGACGTCAGGCGGGTGCGGGCGGGTTTCCCGGCAGCACGTAGAGGTCGACGGCGACTTGGCGTTCGGGGTGCGGGGAGGGGAGGGCGTGAACTCCAGGTAGTACGGGAGGGGCGGGCGGCCGGCGGGGAGCAGGCCGTGGGTGGCGGCGGTGACCGCGAGGCGCAGGTAGGTGAAGGGGATCGTGGAGCAGCTTCACCGTGCGCGGCTCCTCCGCGTACGGCCCGCGGTGCAGCACCTGGATGCAGCGGCCCTCGGCGAAGGACTCCCGGCGCAGGCCCGCGGCGGCCTCGGCGCCGGCCTTGGCCTCCGCTTTGGCCAGGGCGGAGGCGAGTTGGGCCTCGCCGTACGGCACGGGCTGGCGGATCAGCAGGGTCCACGACCAGTGGGCGCGGGCCTCGGGGCGGTAGGCGTCGGGGTCGGCGGGGTCGAACTCCGGGTCGTCGCTGCGCCAGAGGCCTTCGAGCGGCAACACGGCGTAGTCGACGCCGGTCTCGGCGCGCACGGCGAACTTCAGCGCGTACGACGCGGCGTAGAGGGCTGCGGTGGCCGAGGCGAAGGCGGGGTCGTCCGCCGGGTCGCCGACGCCGTCGACGGCGAGGAAGTCGAGCCGCGGCACGTCGAGGGCCTGCGGGGCGGCCTTGGCGCCGTAGAAGGCGGCGTCCGTCCGGCGGTGGTCGGTCTTGGGCATGAGGCGGCAACTTCCCGTTCTGCCAGGTGGCCTGCCCGCCAGGTCGGCGGTGCTGGCCCCAAGGAACCAGGGCGCGGCGGGCGGTGTCCACCCGGCGCGGCGGTGCGCGGCGGAACTTGTCCAGGACGGTCAAACGCGCAGGCCCGGGAACGGCTACCGTCACTTCGGTGACCACCCCCGCCTCCCCCGTCGACCACCCCGCCCGCACGCTGACCACCTACCTGGTGCGGCCGGAGCAGGTGACGGAGTTCCACGGGCTGATGCGACGCGACTGGCCCGTACTCCGCGCGGAGCGGCTGACCACCGGGGACCGGGCCGTGGTGTACTACGGCGAGGACGACAGCGGGCCGTTCTTCCTGGAGGTCGTCCGCTGGTACCGCCGGGCGGGGCCGGGGATCGCGTACCGCAACGAGCGGGTCGGCGCGGTCTGGCAGGAGGTCTACCACCGGACCGAACCGCGCGGGGCGCGCCCCGGCTGCGAGTACCTTTGGGCCGCGGAACTGACGTTCCCCTACCACGAGGTGAGTTGATGGTGCACCAGGCAGACGCAGCCCGCCCGCCGGAGCCGGCCGCGGTGGTGGCCGGCCGGCTGCGGGCCGCGCTGGAGGACAGTGCCGTGCCGGGCCGGGCGGAGGCCGAGCGGGCGTACCTGAAGAGCGGGCTGGAACACCTCGGGGTGCCGGTGCCGGCGATGCGGGCGCTGGTCCGGAACACGCTGCGGGCCGCGCCCGGGCTGGACCGGGCCGGGGTGCTGGAGCTCGCCGGGGAGCTGTGGGCGCCGCCGGTGCACGAGTCCCGCTCCTGCGCGCTGCTGCTCCTGGAGTACCGCGCCGAACTGCTCCTCCCGGAGGACACCGCCTTTCTGGAGCGCCTCCTGCGGGAGTGCGCGACCTGGGCGCACGTCGACCTGCTCGCCCCCAAGGTGGCCGGCGCGCTGCTGTTGCGGGCACCGGAGACGGCGGCGGACTTCCTGCGCTGGAGCCGCGACGAGGAACAGTGGGTGCGGCGTGGCGGGGTGCTCACGTACGTCCTCGCGCTCCGTGACCCGGGCGAATTCCCGCACTACTTCGATGAGTTCACCGCACTCGCCGATCCGCTGCTGACCGATCCCCGGTTCTTCGTCCGCAAGGCGGTGGGCTGGACGCTGCGCGAGGGGGTCAAGCACCACCCCGCCGAGGTCACCGGCTGGCTGGGGCGGCGGCTGGACCGGGTCTCCGGGCTCACCCTGCGCGAGGCGATCCGGCCGGTGGACGAGGCCGCGGCGGGCCGGCTGCTGGCGGCCCACCGGGAGCTGCACGGACGGCGCCCACGGGGCTGAGGCCGCCGGGCATCGGAAGGGTCAGGCGTCGGAAGGCCCAGCCGGCGCGGCGGGTCAGGCGGCGCGGCGGGTCGAGCGGCGCGGCGGGTCAGGCGGCGCGGCGGGTCAGGCGTCAGGCCCGTCCGCGTCCCAGAGGCCGGCGAACATCTGGTCCAGGTACTCCTCACCTATCGGCGGCACCGGCAGCGGGTGGGTGGCCTGCGCGCGGAAGCCGTCCAGCAGCAGGGCGAGGTAGCGGCGCCAGAGATCCGGGCGCAGCTCCGTGGTGGTGGGCAGGGCACGGCAGAGCGGGCCGAGCATGAAGAGCAGGTCCAGCGTGACGACATCGGCGCGCATGGTGCCCTGCTGCTGCGCCCGGGCGACCAGCGCGCCCACCGTCGCGGCGTTCTGCCGGCTGATCCCGGTCATCCCGGGGACGGTCGGGATGGCCTGGGTGACCAGGTCGTTGATGCCGCGGTCGGCGGCGACCAGCGCGAAGATCCGCTCGAAGTAGTGCTCGATCGCGCCCCAGGCGTCCTCGGCGGCCAGCGCCTCCTCCCCCGCGCCGGCGAGCACCGCGCCGGCGTCCGCGAACACTTCGCCGATCAGCGCCTCGCGGGTCGGGAAGTGCCGGTACAGCGTCGCGTTGCCGACGCCGGCCTCCTTGGCGATCTGGTCCAGCGGCACGTCGAGGCCGTGCCGGGCGAAGAGGTCGCGGGCGGTGGCGAGCAGCAGGTCACGGTTGCGCTGCGCGTCGCGCCGCAGCCGTCCGGGGGTGTGCGCGCTGCCTGGTGCCATGCGAGGACCCTAGCAACCCGACCGCGCGGCAGAACGCCGCGGAGGGCGAAGCCCCGGCGGCACCCGGTCCGGCACCCGGCCAGGCGCCGGCCCCGGGGCGCTGAGCACCCCGGAGCCGGTCACCCGCGATCGACCCGCCGTCAGCGCGCCGTGCGGGGCCGCAGCCAGACCGCCCAGGTGAGCGCCGAGCAGAACAGGTACGCGGCCAGGAAGCCCAGGTAGGCGGCGTCGCCGTTGTGGCTGGCGAGGAAGGACTGCCGGAAGGCGAGGTTGACCAGCACCCCGCCGGACGCGCCCACCGCGCCGGCGAGGCCGATCAGCGCGGCCGAGCGGCGGCGGGAGTCGGACTCGGCCGTCTCCGGGTCGGTGCCGGCCGCGACGGCCGCCCGGGCGCGGGCCTGGTAGTGGGCCGGGATCATCTTGTAGGTCGAGCCGTTGCCGATGCCGCTGAGCACGAAGAGCGCGATGAAGCCGGAGAGGAAGAGCGGCAGCGAGTGGGCCCGGGAGGCGGCCAGGACCACCGCCGTCCCGGCGCCCATCGCGACGAAGGTGACCAGGGTGACCACGGCACCGCCCCAGCGGTCGGCCAGCCGGCCGCCGACCGGGCGCAGCAGCGAGCCGAGCAGCGGGCCGAGGAAGGTCAGCGCGGCCGCCTTCACCGGGGTGTCGAAGCGGTCGTGGAACTGGACCTGGAGCACCTGGCCGAAGGCGAAGCCGAAGCCGATGAACGAGCCGAAGGTGCCGATGTACAGGGTGGAGACCGCCCAGCCGTACGGGTCGCGGGCCACCTCGCCCAGCGCCCGGCCCTGGCCGCGCGGCGGGGCGGCCAGGTTGTCCATCCGTGCCCAGGCACCGGCCGCGGCGAGCACGATCAGCGGCAGGTAGAGCAGTGGCAGCAGCCTGGGGTGGGCCGCGCCCGCGGTGGCCAGGACGAGCAGGCCGAGCAGTTGGACGGCCGGGACGCCCAGGTTGCCGCCGCCCGCGTTGATGCCGAGGGCCCAGCCCTTGAGGCGGTGCGGGTAGAAGGCGTTGATGTTGGCCATCGAGGAGGCGAAGTTGCCGCCGCCGACCCCGGCGACGCAGGCCACGGCGAGCAGGGTGCCGTAGGAGACGCCGGGGGTGAGCACCAGGGCCGCCAGCGCGGTGGGGACGAGCAGCAGCAGTGCGCTGACCACCGTCCAGTTCCGGCCGCCGAACCGGCCCACGGCGAAGGTGTACGGCAGGCGCAGCAGGGCGCCGAGGGCGGTGGGCAGGGCGGTGAGGGTGAACTTGCCTGCGGTGTCGATGTGGTACTCGGGGCCGAGGAAGAGCACCAGGACCGACCAGAGGCTCCAGACGGAGAAGCCGATGTGCTCGGAGAGCACCGAGTAGACCAGGTTGCGGCGGGCGATCCGGGCTCCGGCCCGCTCCCAGAAGGTGACGTCCTCCGGGTCCCAGGGGGTGAGCGGGCCGGTGCCGGCTCTGCCTCCGGCGGGCTGCGTCTCGACGACGGCGCTCATGCGTCCACCTCACTTCGCTCGGCGGGGGCATTCGCCCACACGCACCCCCCGATGACTCGCTCGCTCCGCTCGCTCATGCGGCACTCTCCTTGGTCGTGGGGGCCGATCGCTCACTCGTGCGGACCGGCCAGAGCCGCAGGACGGCGGGGCTGCCGTCGGGAGTGGTGTCCTCGTCGAGGCAGCGGCCGTCGGTGAGGTCGAAGACCTGCTTGTACATCGGCGAGGCCAGGGTGGGCCGGTCGCCGCGGCTGCCGAGCAGGCCGCGGGAGAGGACGTGCGCGCCGCTGAACGGGTCGCGGTTGTCGACGGCGTGCAGGGTGCCGGCGCGGTCGCGGAAGACGGCCACCTGGGCGCCGTCGAGCAGCACGGCCACGCCGCGTCCGGGTTGCAGGTCGTCGAGGGTGCAGACGGGCTGCCAGCGGCTGCCGTCGTGGATCTCCACGGTCATGGGGTGAGCACCTCCAGTCGGGGACCGGCCACCAGGACCGGGGTGGGGGTGATGAGGATGCGCCCGTCCTCGCCGGTGCGGGCGGGGCGGATCTGGCCGCGTTCGGGGACGAAGGTGACGGCCGGGTCGGGGGTGCCGGGGGCGTTGACGAAGGAGGAGAAGCGGCGCAGCCGGTCGGGGTCGGCCAGGGTGGCGGCCCATTCGTCCTGGTAGCAGTCGATGTGACTGGCCATCAGCTGGTCGAGTTCGGCGGCGATGCCCAGCGAGTCGTCGATGATCACGGCGCGCAGGTGGTCCAGGCCGCCCTCCAGCCGGTCCAGCCAGACCGAGGTGCGCTCCAGGCGGTCGGCGGTGCGGATGTAGAACATCAGGTAGCGGTCGATGGTGCGGATCAGCGTCTCGCGGTCCAGGTCGGCGGCCAGCAGGTCGGCGTGACGGGGCGTCATGCCGCCGTTGCCGCCGACGTAGAGGTTCCAGCCGGCCGAGGTGGCGATGATGCCGAAGTCCTTGCTCTGCGCCTCCGCGCACTCGCGGGCGCAGCCGGAGACGGCGGACTTGAGCTTGTGCGGTGAGCGCAACCCCCGGTAGCGGAGCTCCAGTTCGATCGCGAGGGTGGTGGAGTCCTGGACGCCGTAGCGGCACCAGGTCTCGCCGACGCAGGACTTCACGGTGCGCAGCGCCTTGCCGTAGGCGTGTCCGGACTCGAAGCCGGCGTCCACCAGCCTGCTCCAGATGCCGGGGAGCTGGTCGACGCTGGCGCCGAAGAGGTCGATCCGCTGGCCGCCGGTGATCTTGGTGTAGAGGCCGTAGTCGCGGGCGATCTCACCGATGGTGATCAGGCCCTCGGGGGTGATCTCGCCGCCGGGCACCCGCGGCACCACCGAGTAGGAGCCGTTGCGCTGGAGGTTGGCGAGGAAGTGGTCGTTGGAGTCCTGGAGCGCGGCCTGTTCGCCGTCCAGGATGTGGCCGCCGCCGAGGCTGGCGAGGATCGAGGCGACGGTCGGCTTGCAGACCTCGCAGCCTTCGCCGCTGCCGTACCGGTCGAGGAGTTCGGAGAAGCCGGCGATGCCGGTGACCCGGACGATCTCGTACAGCTCGGCGCGGCTCTGCGGGAAGTGCTCGCAGAGGCCGGTCCGGGTGGCGACGCCGGTGGCCGCCAGCTCCTCGTCGACGACGGTGGTGAGCTGCTTGATGCAGCTGCCGCAGCCGGTGCCGGCCCGGGTGCACTTCTTGACGGCGGCGACGCTCTCGCAGCCCTGCTCGTGGACGGCGGCGCGGACGGCGCCCTGGGTGACGTTGTGGCAGGAGCAGAGCACCGCCTCGTCGGGGAGCGCGATCGGGCCGGCGGTGGCGAACCCCGCGGGCAGCACCAGCTGTTCGGGCGCCGTGGTGAGCGGC
The DNA here is from genome assembly GCF_055588525.1 of Kitasatospora sp. NPDC041988. Classification (NCBI taxonomy): domain Bacteria; kingdom Bacillati; phylum Actinomycetota; class Actinomycetes; order Kitasatosporales; family Streptomycetaceae; genus Kitasatospora; species Kitasatospora sp. NPDC041988. Next base: position 121,450 of record NZ_JBVJCO010000005.1, on the reverse strand, counting down.
TTGCCGGCCACCGCGAGCGGCCGCAGGGTGCCGTAGGCCTCGGTGTCACCGACCAGGACGCCGCCGAGCAGCGCACCGTCGGCGCCGATCACGAGCTTGCGGTAGACGCCGAGCCGACTGTCGCTGTACAGCACGTCGAGGGCGCCTTCGGCGGTGCCGTGCGGGTCGCCGAAGCTGGCCACGTCGACGCCGAGCAGCTTGAGCTTGGTGGAGGTGTCGGCGCCGGTGAAGCCGGCGCCGGGGTCGCCGGCCAGTGCGCGGGCGGCGGTCTCGGCCATCTGGTAGCCGGGCGCCACCAGGCCGTAGACCCGGCCGTCCACCGTCTGGGCGCACTCGCCGATGGCCAGCACGTCCGGGTCGGCGGTGCGGCAGTGCTCGTCCACCACGATGCCGCCGCGCGCGCCGACCGGCAGCTCGCAGTCGCGGGCCAGCTGGTCGCGCGGGCGGACGCCGGCCGAGAACACCACCAGGTCGGCGGCGAGTTCACGGCCGTCGGAGAGGGCGAGCGCGCGGACCCGGCCGTCGGCGGCGGTCTCGACGGCGTTGGCGCCGGCGCCGGTGTGGACGGTGACGCCGAGGTCCTCGATCTTGCGCCGGAGCAGTTCGCCGCCGCCCTCGTCGACCTGGACGGCCATCAGGCGGGGCGCGAACTCGACCACGTGGGTGGCCACGCCCATGGCCCGCAGGGCGCCCGCGGCCTCCAGGCCGAGCAGGCCGCCGCCGACCACCACACCGGTCCTGGCGTGCTCGGCGTCGGCGCGGATCGCGTCGAGGTCCTCGATGGTGCGGTAGACGTGGCAGCCGGCCGCGTCCTTGCCCGGGACGGGCGGCACGAACGGGACGGAGCCGGTGGCCAGCACCAGGGCGTCGTACCGGACCTCCCGGCCGGACCGGGTGGTCACGGTGCGCGCCGCGCGGTCCACGGCGGTGACCGGGTCGCCGAGGCGCAGGTCGATGCCGTGCTCGGCGAGGAAGCCGGGCGGGCAGAGCGCGAGGTCCTCGGGCGTCTGCCCGTCGAACAGCGCGCTGAGGTGGACGCGGTCGTACGCGGGGCGCGGCTCCTCGGCGAGCACGGTGACCCGCCAGCGCTCGGCGCCGGGCTGCTCGGTCCAGGCCTCCAGGAAGCGCTGGCCTACCATGCCGTGGCCGACGAGGACGAGGTCCCGTGGTCGGTCGGGCGTGTGGGATGTCATCGCGGTGCTCCTCGGGGTCGTGCGGGCGTACGGGCGTGCGGGCGGGGAGTTGAGGGGGAGGGTCAGGTGAGCAGCTGGAGGGGGTGGCCGGTGAGCACCTCGGCCCGGGCCGCACCCACCTGAGGTCCGGTGCGCGGCCGCATGCCGCACTGCGGCGAGCAGTACGGGCGGTGGGTGTCGGTGGTCGTCGTCATGTCGACGAATCTGACCGGTGATCGTTTCGCCGCCGGGTCCCCCGTGTTGCGCGCGCGGTACGCGTCGCTCACGCCCTCGCCGGACCGGGGTGCGCGGCCGGACATCAGTCGTAACGGGACGGGCGGATTCGCTAACGCGCAGGTGACGGACGGGCAATCCCCGCGTAACGCGGCCACCGGACCCTTGCGGCCATGGCACCCTCCCCCACACCCGCCGGTCCGCGTCCCAGTGCGCAGCCGGGGCCCCTCACCGGCTTCAGCATCGGGGTCACCGCCGCGCGCCGCCGCGACGAACTCGTCGCCCTGCTCACCCGGCGCGGCGCCCAGGTGGTCGAGGCGCCGGTCCTGCGGATCACCCCGCTCGCCGACGACCTGGCCCTGCGCCAGGCCACCGAACGCTGCCTCGCCGCGCCGCTCGACTACGTGGTCGCCACCACCGGCGTCGGCTGGCGCGGCTGGATGAGCGCCGCCGACGGCTGGGGCCGGGGCGCCGCCCTCGCCGACGCCTGCCGGGACGCGGTGGTGCTCAGCCGCGGCCCCAAGGCCACCGGTGCGGTCCGGGCCAGCGGCCTCGGCGAGGGCTTCTCCCCCGACTCCGAGGCCACCGACGAGCTGCTCACCTGGTTGCTGGCCCGCCCGCTGGCCGGCCGCCGGATCGCCGTCCAGGAGCACGGCATCCGGCTGGACGCCTTCGCGGCGGCCCTGCGCGAGCGCGGCGCCGAGGTGATCTCCGTCCCCGTCTACCGCTGGGAGCCGCCGGACGACCCGGCACCGGTGCGGCGGCTGGTCGAGCAGACCGTCCGGCGCCAGGTCCACGCGCTCACCTTCACCAGCGCCCCGGCAGTCACCGCGTTCGTGGAGACCGCCACCGCCGAAGGCCTGCGCGAACCCCTGCTCGACGCGCTGCGCGGCGACGTCCTGCCGGTCTGCGTCGGCGCGCTCTGCGCCCGGCCGTTCGCCGAACTCGGCCTGCCCGCGGTCTTCCCGGAACGCGGCCGGCTCGGCTCGCTGGTGCGCCTGCTCGCCGAGGCCCTGCCCGGCCGCGGCCGCCAGGAGGTGGCCCTCGCCGGGCGGGTGCTGACCCTCCAGGGCAACGCCGTGCTGGTCGACGGCCAGAGCCACTGGCTCAGCCCGCGCGGCGCCGCCGTGCTGCGCGCCCTCGCCGAGCGGCCGGGCCGCGTACTCAGCCGTGCCGAGCTGCTCCGCACCGCCTGGGCCGACGCCACGGCGGACGAGCACGCCGTCGAGGCGGCGGTCGGGCGGCTGCGGGCGGCGCTCGGGCCGCACGGCGGGCTGATCCGGACGGTGCCGAAGCGCGGCTACCGCCTGGCGGCGGGCTGATGGGCGCCGACGTGTGGCCGGGGCCCGGGGCGCGTCCGGGTCGGGCCGGCCGTCCGGTGCTGCTCGCCGTCGCGCACGGCAGCCGGAACCCGGCCGGGGTCGCGACGACCAGGGCGCTGCTGGCGCGGGTGCGCGCCCAGCGGCCCGAACTGGACGTCCGCTGCTGCTTCCTGGACCTCGCCACGCCCTCGCTCCCGCAGGCGCTGGCCCGGCTCGCCGACGACCGGCCGGCCGTCCTCGTGCCGCTGCTGCTCGGCACCGGCTACCACCTGCGGGTCGACATCCCCGGCGCGCTGGCCGCCGCCCGGCTGCCGCACGTCCGGCTCGCCCCCGCGCTGGGCCCCGACCCGCTGCTGGCCGCCGTGCTCGCCGACCGGCTCGCCGAGAGCGGGCGGCCCGCAGGCGCCGGTCCGGTGGTGCTCGCCGCGGCGGGCTCCTCCGACCCGGCAGCCGTCACGGACACCCGCCGGACGGCCCGCCTGCTCGCCGCGCGCCTCGCCGACGGCCGGCCCGTCGTCCCCGCCTACCTGTCCGCCGCCCGCCCGACCCCGCGCGAGGCCGTCGAGGCCCTGCACGCCGCCGGCCACCGCCATGTCGCCGTCGCCACCCACCTCCTCGGCCCCGGCTTCTTCGCCGACCGCGCCGCCACCACCCCCGCCCGCTGGACCAGCGCCCCGCTCGGCACCCACGACACCCTCGCCCGCCTGGTCGCCGCCCGCTACGACCGGGCCTGCCTCGGCCGGGCATACGACGACGCCGTCCGCCGGCGGCCGGAGCCGGCGATCGCCCGCGGTTGAGGCCGAGGCCCGCCGGGGCTGTGACGGGGTGGTGCGGCTCCCCGGGGCTGTCGGCCTGCTCACATCCTCACGTCGGACCGGGACGGGCCCGCCGCCGCTGCGTAGGGTGGATCTTGTCGATGCGGGTGGCTCGGGTGACGGGGTGGACGTTGGGTACGGGAATTTCTCTGACGGCTCGTCAACTACTCGGCCTGTTGGTCGATTCCGGAACCTTCCGGAGCTGGGACGAGCCGCTCGGACCGGAGCCCGCCGAGGCCGGCTACCGGGCCGCGCTGGCCCGGGCGCGGGAGCGGACCGGCACGGACGAGGCGGTCGTCACCGGGGCCGGGCTGATCGGCGGCCGGGCGGTGGCGCTGGTGGCCTCCGAGTTCGGGTTCCTCGGCGGGTCGATCGGGGTGGCCACGGCCGAGCGGATCACCCGGGCCGTGGAGCGGGCGACCGCCGAGCGGCTGCCGCTGGTCGCCCTGCCGGTGTCGGGCGGGACGCGGATGCAGGAGGGTTCGGCGGCCTTCCTCTGCATGCTCCGGATCACCGCCGCCGTCCAGGCCCACCGCGCGGCCGGACTCCCCTACCTCACCTACCTGCGCAACCCCACCATGGGCGGCGTCTTCGCCTCCTGGGGCACGCTCGGGCAGCTGGTCTTCGCCGAGCCGGACGCCCGGCTGGGGTTCCTCGGGCCTCGGGTGTACGAGGAACTGCGCGGCGTGGAGCTGCCCGCCGACGTGCAGCGCGCCGAGACGCTGGCCGGGCGCGGGCTGGTGGACGCGGTGGTCGCACCGGAGGAGCTGCGCGAGGTGCTGCGGCGCTCACTGGCCGTGCTCACCCTTGAGCCCGCGCCGGCCCCCGGCGGCGCCCGGACGGAAGCGCCGCCCACCGGGCCCGTGGCCCGCCCCGACGCCTGGGAGGCCGTGCGCAGCACCCGCCGGCCCGACCGGCCGGGCGCGCGTGAGCTGCTGCGCCGTACCGCCGAGGAGCTGGTCCTGCTGGACGCGCCCGGCGGCCGGGACGGAGCGCTGGTGCGCGCGCTCGCCGTGCTGCACGGCCGGCCCGCGCTGGTGATCGGACAGCAACGGCAGGAGCCTGACCGGGAGCGACCGTTCACCGCCGCCGACCTGCGCGCCGTCCGCCGCAGCGCCCGCCTCGCCGAACAGCTCGGGCTGCCGCTGGTCACCGTGGTCGACACGGCCGGCGCCGAACTTTCCGCCCAGGCCGAGCTGGACGGCATCGCCATCGAGATCGCGCACTGCCTCACCACGCTGCTCGCCCTGCGCACGCCCGTCCTCGCGGTGCTGCTCGGCCAGGGTTCGGGCGGCGGCGCGCTCGCCCTGCTGCCCGCCGACCGGGTGCTCGCCGCCGAACGCGCCTGGCTCGCCCCGCTGCCGCCCGAGGGCGCCTCGGCGATCGTCCACCGCGACGGCGCGCACGCACCCGAACTGGCCCGCTCGCAGGGCATCGGCGCCTACGACCTGGCGGACGTCGGCCTGGTCGACACCGTCGTGCCCGAGCTGCCGGACGCGGCCGAGGAGCCGGCCGCCTTCTGCGACCGGCTAGGGCAGGCGATCGGCGCCGCGCTCGGCGCCCTCACCGCCACCCCGGAGCCGGAACGCCTCGCCGCCCGCGCCGCCCGCCACCGCCGGCTGGGGGACGTACTGGGCTGACGGGCTCCCCCACGAACCCGGGTTCACGCCTCGGCGGGCCGGCGATCGGGCGGGTCGGCGCGGGTCGGCACCACACCATCGCCGGCCCCGCCCTCGTCTCAATCGCGGGGGAACTCGTCAGGGGCATGCCCGGCCGCGGCATGCCCGGCCGTGAGGGACGCGGCCAGCCGGTCGAGGGCGGCGGCCTCCGGGCTGCCCTCCCCGGCACTGAACACGTGCACCACCAGGCCCGTCTCACCGGGCGCGGCCGGCACGTGCAGCGTCTCGAAGTCCAGCGTCAGCGGCCCGGTCACCGGGTGCCGCAGCCGCTTGCGCCCGGCTGCGCACATCACGATCTCGCCGGTGGCCCAGATCCGCCGGAAGTCCGCACTGCGGGTGGACAGTTCGGTGATCAGCACGGCCAGCTCCGGGTCGTCCGGGTAGCGGCCCGCGGCCACCCGCAGCTGGCCGACGGCCTCGCGGGCCCGGTCCTCCCAGTCGGGGTGGACGTCGCGCGAGGCCGGGTCGAGGAAGAGGAAGCCGGCGTTGTTGCGGTCGCGGCGGGGCGGGTCGGCGAGGCCGCCGATCAGCTCCGCGCCCAGGCTGTTCCAGGCCACCACGTCGAGGCGGTGGTCGGTCGCGAAGGCGGGGAAGGGGGTCATGGTGTCCAGGAGCCGCTGCAACAGCGGGCTGGCCGTCACCCGGGGCGCCGTGCCGCGCCTGGCCCCGGCCAGGGTGGCGAGGTGCCCGCGTTCCGCCGGGTCGAGGCCGAGCGCCCGGGCGAGGGCGTCGAGCACCTCGGGGGACGGCTGGGTGGCCCGGCCCTGTTCCAGCCGCACGTAGTAGTCGACACTGATCCCGGCCAGCTGGGCCAGCTCCTCGCGGCGCAGCCCGCGCACCCGCCGGTGACGGCCCCCGGCGAGCCCGACGCTCTCCGGCGCGACGCGGCCCCGGCGGGCGCGCAGGAAGCCGCCGAGCGCCCGACGGGTGTCGCCCACGCCGTCGATTCCCCCGGTCCCGTCGATTCCGTCGATTCCGCTGCGCCCGTCCGCGCGGCCGGTCTCGTCCCTCTTGTCCGTCACGACTGCGCGCTCGATGCGGTCCACCCCGTTCATGCGGTCAAGTATGGGTGGCCCTCGCAGTACCAGGACCACCGGTCCGACGGTCGAACAGGGTGCTGGCCGGCCGGCGGGGCCCAGGAGAGTGTGGTCGGCATGACCGATGCCACGCCGCAGCCGCGGAAGAAGATCCTTGTCGTCAGCGCCCACCCGGAGCCCCGTTCGCTCAACGCCTCCCTCACCGCCTTCGCCGTCGAGCACCTGCGCGCGGCCGGGCACGAGGTGCAGGTGTCCGACCTCTACGCGATGAAGTGGAAGGCCGCGGTGGACGCCGACGACTTCCCGGAGCACGGGGCGGACGAGCGGCTCGCGGTGATGGCCGTCTCGGAGCGGGCCACGCTGGCGGGGCGGCTGGCGCCGGAGATCGCGGCGGAGCAGGAGAAGGTGCTCTGGGCGGACGCGGTGATCCTGCAGTTCCCGATGTGGTGGTTCTCGGTGCCCGCGATCATGAAGGGGTGGATCGACCGGGTGTTCACCGCCGGCTTCGGCTACGGCCCGGCCGTCCCGCCGCCCTACAGCGAGGGCGTGCTGGCGGGGCGGCGGGCGCTGGTGTCGGTGACGATGGGTGCCCGCGCGTCGGCCTTCTCGGACCGCGGGATCCACGGCCCCCTGGCGGACGTCCTGTACCCGCTCCAGCACGGCCTGTTCTGGTTCGCGGGGATGGAGCCGCTGGAGCCGTTCGGGGTGGCCGAATCGAACGACCTGCCCGAGGAGCGGTTCGCGGAGGCGCGGCGCGCGTACGCGCGACGGCTCGACGGCCTCTTCACCGACGAGCCGGTCCCGTTCCGCACGCTCGTCGGCGGCGACTACGACCACGACATGCGACTGCTGCCGGGGGTGGAGGAGGCGGGGACCAGCGGGCTGGACCTGCACGTCCGCCCCCGGGGCTGAGGCGGGGGCTTGGCCCCGCCGGGGTGTGGCGCCGCTCTCAGATCGTCTGTACACGCAGTGGCGCCGGCCGTCCGGTGGGTGACGACCCCGGGCGGGCGGTCGGTGAGTGCGCTCACACGTGATTGGCCGCCACGACGACCGGTAGTGGTCGGCGGGCGGCAGGCCCGGCGGACGCCACACGGGAGCATTCGCCGAGGTCAGCGGGCACATGGGCGGCCGCCGTGGCGAACCCTTCGATTCCACGGCGGAGCCCCGCGCTACGACGGTGCGTCGTAACCGAGGGGTCTTGGCGACGGCCGATGCGGTCTGGCAACAATGGCTCAGTCGTCAGCCGCCCCCGGCACCTGTCCCGTCGGGAAGCGGCTAGCTGCCGAGTCACGCCCCGCGACCGTTTCGGCCCCTGTCCGGCCATCGGTCGAGGCGGGGCGTGACACCGGCCCAACCTGATTGAGGTCCTGTTCTTCATGCCCGCTTTCAAGCTCCGTATGCGCACTTCCGCTGCTCTTCTTGCCGGCGCCGCCGGTCTGACCGCCCTGGGTGCCGGTCTGATGCCCGCCACCGCCTCGGCCGCGACCGCCTCCCCGCAGGCCATCGCCGCCCAGATCGTGCCGGCCAACCAGCTCTCCTCGTTCAGCCAGATCATCGCCCACGAGTCGAGCTGGAACGTGACCGCGACCAACCCGAGCTCGGGCGCGTACGGCCTGGCGCAGGCGCTGCCGGGCTCCAAGATGGCCTCGGCCGGCGCGGACTGGAAGACCAACCCGAAGACCCAGATCAAGTGGGCGCTGGACTACATGAACACCCGCTACGGCAGCCCGAACGCCGCCTGGTCGTTCTGGCAGAACCACCACTGGTACTAAGCCGCTCCACTCCGGCACACCCGCCGGACCACCGAGCCGCCGAACCACCGAGTCTCCGAGCCGCCGACCAGCTGAACCGCTGAGTCGCTGAGGCTCCGACGCCCGTCGTCAGACCACTGTCCCCCCTCACCCCGGGGATCGGACAGGGAGAACCGGGGTGACCGAGAGGGCCCGTGCACGCGTGATCCGCGTGCACGGGCCCTCTCGCCCGTTCCCGGGCCGGACACCCCTGCCTGCCGGTCACCGCGCCGGCGCCGGCGAACCGTTCGCCCGGCCCGTCCGCCCTCTCCCGCGGCGGCCGACCGCGGGAGCCGGCGACCCGTCAGCCGTTCGTCAGCTCTCGTCCAGGCCGAGCAGCGCGCGCGTGCGGCGGTACTTGGCCGCCAGCCGCTCGGCCGTCGCGGGGTCCAGGCTCGCCAGCCGGGCCGGGTTCGCGTTGTGCGCGAGGTCGGCCTGTTTGACCAACAGGGCGCCGGGGGTGGCCAGGATGCGGGCGGCGTACTCCTCCAGCGGCTCGCCCGGGCGCTTGGTGAGGGCGTCGACGATCGCCTTGGTGGTGTCGGGGAGCGCGGCCGCGGCCAGCCAGTCACGGGTCAGCACGTCGTCCTCGATCGCGTCGTGCAGCCAGCCCGCCGCGATCTGTTCGACGCTGCCGCCGCGGTCCGCCACACCGTGGGCGACCGCGGCGAGATGCTCGGCATAGGGGTGGCCGTTCTTGTCGACCTGCCCCTCGTGCGCGCGCCGTGCGATCGTCTCCACCTCGGCCAGGCTCAGATAGTCCACCACGTCATCGTAGGCCTGCGGGCATCTGGTTGACTGCGGCGGTGCCGGGCGACCCCCGGCCGCGCCCACGCACCGCCCACGGGCAGCCGACACGCCTGTCGCCACCGCGCCGGGTCGCCGGGCAGCCATGTCGCCAAGTCGCCATCCCGACACGGCGACCCGAGCCCTCCGAGGAACCATGCCCAGCCTGCATCCGCTGCTCTCCGGCTTCGCCCCGATCTGGGCCCTCACCGGGGTCGGCTACCTGGTCGGCCGCAGCGGCCTGCTCGGGCCGCACGCGGACACGGTGCTGAACCGGTTCGTCTTCCATGTGGCCATGCCTGCCGCGCTCTTCCTGATGATCGCGCGCGAGCCGCTGGACCGGTTCGCCAACCCGTCGATGCTCGCCTTCGCCGCCGGGACGGCGGTCGCGACCGGGCTCGGCCTGCTGGCCGCGCACCGGCTGTTCGGCCGGGAACTCCCCGAGCGGGCGATCGGCGGCATGGCGGCCGGCTACGTCAACTCGGCCAACCTCGGCATCCCGGTCGCCATGCAGGTGCTCGGCGACGCGTCCTTCGTCGCGCCGGTGGTGCTGTTCCAGATCCTGCTGGTCACGCCCGCCGTGCTGACCGTGCTGGACAACGGGCGCGCGGGCCGTCGCGCGCTGCGTACCCTCCCGCTGCGCAACCCCATCCTGCTGGCGGTCGCCGCCGGCGCCCTGGTCTCCGCCGTGACCTCCGCGACGGGGTGGCACCTGCCGGACGAACTGAACCGTTCCTGCACGCTGCTCGGCGGCGCCGGCGTGCCGACCGCGCTGGTGGCGCTCGGCATGTCGCTGCACCACCGCCCGGCGGCCTCCGGCACGGCCCGGTACGCGGAGGTCGGGGTGGCCGTCGCGGTCAAGACGCTGATACAGCCGCTGGCCGCGTTCGCCGTCGGCGCGTTCCTCCTCCACCTGCCGCCTCACCAACTGCTCACCGTGGTGCTGTTCTCCGCCCTTCCGACGGCACAGAACGTCTTCACCTACGCCCGCGAGTACGGGAAGGGCACCGCGCTGGCCCGGGACTCGGTGCTCTGGTCCACCCTGGTCTCGATGGCGACGCTCTCGGCCGTCAGCTGGGCACTCGGGCCGGCCTGAGGTTCACGGCCTCCCCCGTCGCGGCGCCCGGTCACTCCTCCCCGCGGGCCGCGGTGACCACCTCCGTCATGGCCAGCAGGAAGCGCCGGGCCGTCGCCAGCTCCGCCTCGTCGAACCGGCCCATCGCCGCCACCAGATCGGCGATCAGGCCGCCGAAGAACGCCTGCCCCAGCTCCATCGCCCGCTCCTCCACCCGCAGTCGGACCTTGCGGCGGTCCCCCGGGTCGCGCTCGCGGCGGATCAGGCCGAGCCGCTCCAGGCGGTCGATCAGGCCGGTGGTACCGGCCGAGTTGAGCCGCATCGCCTCGCCGAGCCGCCCGGGGGTCACCACCGCGCCGGCCCGGGCGGCGTCCAGCAGGTGGATCAGCGCCCGCAGGTCGGTCGGGTGCAGGCCGTTGCGTCCGGCGAACTCGGCTCCGAACAGGTCGAGTTCGACGGTCAGCCCGCGCAGCAGATGGACCAGCTGCATCGGTTCCTCGGTTCTGTCCACCCTGTCGTCCTTCCCCGGGCACGTCCGTGCGACTATTCTCTCGCTCAGCGAGATTATTGCTCAGCGAGTAAGTTCGCCGTCTACCGGAGGGCATGATGTCAGCACGCTCCACCACGAAGTCCGACGCCACCGGCACCGCCACTGCCCCCGGGGCCGGACTCGACGCCTTCTTCGCCGCCTACGACGCCGCCCTGGCCCGTTGGCCCGTCCCCGTCGAGGCCCTCACCGTCCGCACCCCGCACGGCATGACCCGGGTCAACGCCTGCGGCCCCCGCGACGGCCGCCCGCTGGTGCTGCTCCACGGCGGCGGCGCCACCTCCACCGGCTGGCTCGCCAACGTCGGACCGCTCGCCGCCGCCGGCCACCGTGTCCTCGCCGTCGACCTCATCGGCGACCCCGGCCGCAGCACCCTCGACGGCCCGCCACTCGACGGCGTGCCCGGCCTGCTGGGCTGGCTGGACGCCGTCCTCGACGGGCTCGACGTTCCCGAGGCCGACCTCTGCGGCCACTCGTACGGCGGCTGGATCGCGCTGGAGTACGCGCTGCACGCCCCGGCGCGCATCCGCCGGCTCGCGCTGCTCGACCCCACCCAGTGCTTCACCGGCTTCCGCCCCGGCTACCTGCTCCGCGCCCTCCCCCTCTTCCTGCCGCCCCGCACCGCAGGCAAGGCCCGCCGCTACCTCGACTGGGAGACCCGCGGCACCGGCCTCGACCCCGCGTGGCGCGAGGTGTACGCCCTCGGCCACGCCGACTACCCCGCCGCCCGCCCGATCACCGGCCCCCGCCCGACCCCCGCCCGCCTGCGCACCCTCGGCGCCCCGGCCCTGGTCCTGCTCGCCGAGCACAGCCGCCCGCACGACGCCCGCCGCGCCGCCGCCCTCGCCCGGCGGGCCCTCCCCGAAGCCACGGTGACCGTCCTCCCCGGCACCTCCCACCACAACCTCCCGACCGCCCGGCCGGCCGAACTCAACCACCACCTCACCGAGTTCCTCGCCCCACACCCCGAACACACCTGACGGACGCCGCCCCGGTCCGGGCGGACTCCACCCGCCGGTGACGGTGCGACAGGCGGCCGGCGGCTCCTATGATCGGGAGGTCCCACGCGCACCGCGATCGTTCCGGACAGGCGAGGTCGAGATGACGACAGCAGCACTGGCGATGTTGCGGGCGGCCGGCGCCGAGGGGGTGGAACACCCCGGTGGCACACTGCTCGCGCACCTCCAGCGGGTCGCCGCCCTTCTCGGCTCCTGGGGCGCCCGCCCGGCGCTGGTCTCGGCCGGCCTCTGCCACGCGTTCTACGGCACCGACGGCTTCCCGGTCGCGCTGCTGGATCTCGGGCGACGCGCGGAGCTGGCCGAGGCGATCGGCACCGAGGCCGAGGCGCTCGTCCACTTCTACGCCTCCTGCGACCGCGCCTCCTCCTACCGCGGACTGGCCGATGAGACAGGCCCGTTCGTCGACCGCTTCACCGGCGCACAGCTCTGCCCCGGCCTGCAGGCGCGCCGGGACTTCGCCGAACTCACCGCGGCCAACGAGCTGGACCTCGCCGCCATCAGCCCGGAGGTCCGCGCCCTGCACGGCGCGGGCCTGCTCGACCTGTTCACCCGGTGGCGGCCACTGCTGTCCGAACCGGCCCGGGCGCACTGCCGCAGCGTCCTGGACCCGAGCGGCCACTGACCGGTGCCGACGAGGGCGATCGTCAGTAGATCAGGTAGCCGGGCCGGTGCCCCTCGTCCTCGATCTCACCGGTGGCCTGCGCCCGCAGCTTGCGGGACAGCTCCTCCAGCGCGCGGGAGGCCGCCACCTCCTCGCCGATCCGGGCGAGCGGGCGGTCCTCCGCGCTCTTGACCGCCTCTCCGTGGGCGCTGAGGCCCGGCGCCCTCGCGCCGGTCAGCCTCGCGTTGCACCCCGTGTGCACACCGTCTTCCTCGAAGCTCAGCTCCACGTCCCATTGGTTGTGCATGCCACACCTCCTGGCGCCGACCCCCGACGTGCCTGTTCAGACCGGCACGGATGCGGACACCGTGGCGGCTGCTCACACCAGCGTGCGCCCGCCGCGCCCACGGCGGCAAGCGCGGCGGGCGCGGCGGGCACGGCGGAGACGGCGGTCCGGCCCGGCTGCGGTGTCCCGGGGGTCGGTGCCCCTCCCCGGCGGTAGGCTGGCGACAGCGCGCCACAACCGCGGTCGAACCACGGACCGCCGGTCCGGCGCCGGCAGCGACGTTCGGGTGGTCCCTCCGTGGCGGTCTTCCTTCTCGCACTCAGCGCCGCCTGCTGCTTGGGCCTCGGCTTCGTCCTCCAGCAGCACGCGGCACAGCGGGCGCCGCGCTCCGACCTGCTGCACTGGCGACTGCTGCTCGACCTGATCCGGATGCCCGAGTGGCTGCTCGGCACCGGTTTCATGGTCAGCGGTCTGATCCTCTCCGCGCTCGCCCTCAACAAGGGCGAGGTCTCGCTGGTCGAACCACTGCTCGCCACCAACCTGCTGTTCGCGATGGCGCTCTCCCGGGTGCTCACCCGCCAGAGCCTCGGCCGCTCCGGCTGGGCCGGGGTGCTGCTGCTCGGCCTCGGCGTGACCGCCTTCATCGTGGCCGGCCGCCCCACCGGAGGCGGTCCACCGGCCGGGGAGCTGCGACATTGGCTGGTCATCGGCACCGTCACCGGGCTGACCCTGCTGCTGGTCTCCCTCGCCCGGCGGCTGCCGCTGTTCGAGGAGGCCACCCTGCTCGCCCTGGCCGCCGGCCTGCTCTACGGCCTCCAGGACGCGCTCACCCGGACCACCACCCAGCGCCTCGACCACGACGGACTCGACGCCGTCCTGCGCAGCTGGCAGCCGTACGCGGTGGTGGCGGCCGGCGTGATCGGACTGCTGCTGGTCCAGAGCGCGTTCGAGGCCGCGCCGTTGCGGATGTCGCTGCCCGCGCTGACCGCCGCCCAGCCGATCTCCGGGATCGTGTGCGCGGTCGGCTTCCTCGGCGACCGCCTGCGGGTGACCCCCGGCGCACTGGCCTGGGAGGCGGCCGGACTGGTGGCCATCGTCATCGGCGTGATCGTGATCGGCCGCCACCCCGCCATGCCCGGAACCACCCGCGACCTCCTGGAGACCGTCGGCGAACTTCCCGAGGACGTGGAGGGGGAGGCGGTGGAGGACGAGGCGGGAGCGACGAGCGGGCCCGCGGGCCGGCCGGCGGCCGGTGGCCGCGGCGACCCCGACCCGCCGCGCCCCGACTCCGGCGGACGCTCCGGGGCAGACGCCGACGGATCCGACGGCCTCGACGGATCCCGGTAACGGGCCGGACGGCCGCGGACATCCGGCAGCGGAGAGGCGGCGACATGTGCTGGAGCGCGCAGGCGGACCTGGTCGCGGGCGGTGTGGTCTCCGGCATCGGCGTGCTCTGCCTGGTCCGGACCCAGCGCGCCGGACGGCCGGAACGGCTGCTGCTCGCCGCGCTCCCCCTCGTCCTGGGCGTGCACCAGGTGGTCGAGGCCGCCGTCTGGTACGGCATCGACGGGGACGTCCCCGCCGGACCGGCCGGGTGGGCGCGTACGGCCTGGGCGGCGATCGCGCTGCCGCTGCTGCCCGTGCTCGTCCCGGCGGGCGTCTGGTGCGCGGCCCGGGAACCGGCCCGGCGACGCGTGGTGCTGCCCTTCGTCCTCCTCGGCCTGCTCGTCGCCGTCCCGCTCGCCGTGGCCGTCGCCTTCCACCCGGTGGCGGCCACCCAGCGCGGCCACACCCTCAGCTACGCCATCGGTCTCCCCCACCCGGCAGTCCTGCTGACCGGCTACCTGCTCGCCACCGTCGGTTCGCTCCTCCTCAGCGGCGACCACCTGCTCCGCCGCCTCGGCCTCCTCACCGGTGTGGGTGCCGTCGTCTGCGCGCTGCTGTGGCGGCTGGCCTTCGTCTCCACCTGGTGCGCGCTCGCGGCCCTGGCGAGTCTGCTCCTCCTCCACTGGACCGGCCGCCCTCCGCGCACCTGACCGGCATAGCGCCACCGGCCGCGAACGTCGCCGGAGGGCGCCGCGGGGTCGCCGCAGGGGGCCGGCAATCCTCCGGCAGGCGGGTGGCACAGGTCAGCGCGGGTCGCGGTGGAGTCGGGTCAGGCCCGGTTCGGGAAGCGGGCGGCGATCTCCTCCATGATCGTCTCCCGGCCCTCGTACGGGAACTCCTCGCGGGGCCAGTGGACCACCATGTCGGTGAAGCCGATCCCGGCGTACAGCTCGGCCGCGTGGAAGAAGGAATCGGCCGACTCCAGAGTGCCGTCGACCATCCCTCCGGTGAGCAGCACCCGGTCGATGGTCGCCGGGTCCCGGCCTGCCGCCTCACAGGCCCGGTCCAGCGCCTCCATCTGCCGACGGAACAGCGGGACCAGGTCCTGGTACGGCCGGCGCTCGAAGTTGCCCGCCTCGCCGGCGGTCACCCAGAGGTCGCCGTGCTCGGCGGCCAGCCGCATGCCGCGCGGGCCGGTCGCCGCGACGGCGAACGGCAGCCGGGGGCGCTGCACGCAGCCCGGGTGCAGGTGCACCTCGTGCGCGGTGAAGTAGGCGCCCTGGTACGAGGTCTCGGGGGAGCGGAGCAGGCGGTCGGTGAGCTCCACGAACTCGGCGAACCGCTCCCCGCGCTCTCGGGCGCTCGGCGACTTCCCGCCGGTCGCCTCGTCGTCGTAGACACCGGCGCCCGCGCCGAGGCCGCAGATGATCCGGCCCTGGGAGATGTCGTCCAGCGCCATGAGTTCCTTGGCGAAGGTGACCGGGTGGCGGAAGGTCGGGCTGGCCACCATGGTGCCCAGCCGGATCCGCGACGTGGCCGAGGCGGCGGCGGCCAGCGTCGGCACCGCCCCGAACCAGGGCTTCTCCCGCAGCCAGCGCCACATCAGGTGGTCGTAGGTCCACGCGTGGTCGAAGCCGAGTTCCTCGGCCCGTACCCATCGCCGCTGGGAGTCGGCCCAGCGCCGGTCGGGCAGAATCAGCGCACCGTATCGCATCACGTCACCCCTGTCAGACCGACTGCGGCTGCAGGTCGAGGTCGCTCGGGTCCAGCCCCGCAGCGTGCTCGGCCACCCGCACCATGGTTCCGAGGAGGTCACGTTCGACCTCCAGCACGTCCGCGTCCCTCAGCTCCAGCGGCCGTTGCTCGTCCTCGCCCCCGGAGTTCAGGCCGTGGGCGACCAGGTCCAGGGCGACCGCCTCCAGTCGGCGCAGCAGCTGCGGGACGACCTGGTCCTCGGAGCCGGGCGCGCGGGCGGTCATGAAGTAGTTGTCGTAGAGGATCCCGAGCAGGTTCGAGCCCCGGTTGCCGGCCGAGACGGCCTCCTGGAGCAGCGATCCGCCGGCCGGGACGAGCTTGGCGGCGACGCCCGAGTGGACCAGGTGACTGACGGCGACCGCACGGCGCAGCTCGGCCACCACGGACTCACCACCCAGCCAGGACAGCTGCCGGCCGCGGAACACCTGGCGCACTGCGGTGAAGTCGGAGGCCCACGTGCCGCTGAAGCCGGGGTGCGCCAGGAACATCGAGGGCCGGATCAGCGCCTCGTAGACCTCGCGCGAGCAGGATCCGGTGTAGAGCAGCATCGCGCAGTAGCCGCGGACGTACGCGGACATCGCCGCGATGGCATTCGCCTGCCGGACCCCGTCGGTGAGGGTCGCGGTACGCATCTCCTGCGCCAGCAGCCGCCAGATGACGAAGGAGACCTGGTGGCCGGTGATCCAGCGGAACCAGTGGACCCTCGGATCCGGTACGCCCGTGGCGGCGTCCGCGGCGGGCGGCGGGCCTGCGGGCAGGGGGGAGTCGCCGTGCGCGAGCAGGGCCGGGCAGAGCGCGCGCAGGTCGGGGCCCGACGCGGCGTCCAGCCGAAGTCGCCCGATCTCCTCGTCGGCGGCCGCGGGCGGCGGCAGGATGAGCGGCTCCAGGCCGTAGGGGCGGCCGGCGAACGTCCAGCCCTCGGGCGCGGACAGCTCGGCGGACAGTGCCTCAAAGCTGATGTTCATGAACCATCCGGCACGTAGGTGAACTCGAATTCGAGGCCGTTGACGTCATAGGTGTAGAAGCTCTGGATGCCGTCCGCGTCGATCACGATCTCGGTGGGCTGATCCGGCCGGGCGAAGCGGTAGCGCCCGGAGTCGTGGAGCTCCACCCAGTGGTCCCGCCACCACCGGAGCCGCTCCGGCGAGTCGGCCGCCAGGCAGGTGTGCTGGAACTGCACGGTGTTGCCGCCGGGCAGCCGGTCGTCCTGACCGGTCTGCTCGAACAGGTGGAACCGGACGTCGCCGACCAGCACCTCGGTCAGGCGGGTGATCCCGGGAAGCCGGCTGAGCGTCAGCTCCGAGAAGGTGTCCAGCGTCCAGGCCTCCCGGGCACCGAAGTAGTCGCGGTACCACGCCAGACAGTTGTCCAGGTCCGCAGTCTGTATGCCGATGTGGTGGTGGTGGACTGTCATTGATGATTCCTGTCAGCTTGCCCGATTCGTGGCGCAGTGTGCGTACCGGTGGCCAGGGCCCGTCAGAGTCCCTGGCCACCGCCTCGGCCCGTTCCGCGAGTGGAAGGTGCCCCTCTTCGCGTAGCCGCTACTTCTCGATGCGCTCGAGGTTGGTGTGGTGGTACAGGTCCGCCACCTTCTTGACGATCCGCTCGTCGCCGCTCAGCCGGGCGATCTCCGTCATGGTGCTCCAGACGAACTTCGGGCCGCCGTCCTTGCGGTAGTGCTTCCTGATGACGAGCCCGAGCACCTCCATGATGTTCTCCTCGTCGATGACCTTCGAGAGCCCGTGGATGCCGTCGCGCTCCTCGGCGGTCAGCACCGGACGGTCGCAGAGGCTGTCCTCCGGGATGCCGCCGGACAGCTCGTGGTCGAACTTGAACAGCTTCTCCACGTCGTCCACGTTGGCCACGTCGATCAGCAGGTGGACGCGGCGGGTCTCGCCGACGACACCGGCGCTGTGTGGCTTGGTGACGTCGATGAACCAGACCTCGCCCGCCTTCATCCGGTAGACCGCGTCGGACTCGTTGAACATCGCGTCCTCGGCGGTGGAGAGCACGATGTGCACGCGGTGCGCGATCCGCGCCTTCGACACGTCGTCGGACAGCTCGACGTAGTCGCGGTGCGGGACCAGCACGCTGTTGCTGAGCGCCACCAGACGGGCGAAGGTGATGTGCTCGGTCGCGAAGTGCTTCCGGATCAGCTCCTGGACATACGGCAGGCGCTCGCCGTCGGCGGTGAACTCGGCCGGCACCGACGGGTCGAACTGCGAGAGGACGGTGCCCTCGCCGCCGCCGGGCGTCATCAGCATGGCGCTCTTCCACGGGCGGCCGCAGACGAACTCGTCGTACGGTTCGCCGAAGTTGATGCCGAAGCTCGCCTCCAGGTCGTCCGACAGCTTCGTCTGGTCGAGGTCGATCTTGCCGATCAACTGCGTACGCATGGCTCACTCCTTGACTCGCTCATTGGACCCCAGAGGAATGCGATCACCGCGTGAAAGGCTGTGCAGCGCCGGCGGGGGGATTCGCCCAGGAGATCGTGCGAGGAATTGCAGTCCGGATATGCGCAACTCGTCCTCGGGGATACCCATGCTAGGCGGATCCGGTCGAACGGACGGGCGGCAATGGAGGCAGGCCGGAGGCAGCCTTCGCACCCACCGGGGCGGCGGCGGAATGCGTCGGGCCCGGCCCGTCGGGTACGACGGGCCGGGCCCTGTGGCGTCTTCGTGGCCGCGCGGTGACCGATGGTCAGCCGGCATCCGCGCGGAGAACGCGTCCGCGCGACGCCACCGGCGGCCGGGTCACCGGGCGGGCTAGCCGACGTGGAAGTCGGGGATCCGGGTGCCGATGCCGGCCTTCTCCGCGACGGCCTGGACGTGGGCCGCCACGGCGATGTCGAGAATGCCGAGTCCGAACTGCGAGTACACCACCGCGCCGTCCGCGCTCCGGCGGGCCGGCTGCCGGCCGCGCAGCACGTCGCCGAGCGTGGTGCGGATGAAGTCCCTTCGGCCGTACCGCTGTTCCAGCAGGTGCAGCGAGGTGTTGACCCGAAGGACGTGGTCGGGGTCGTCCACCACGTTGTCGTGCCGCTCGATCTCGTCGGGGGCGATGTCGCGCACCGACATGTGCAGGACGGTCGCACCGCGGGGGCACCCGGCCAGGCTGTCGATGTGCGGCGCGGGCGTGTTGGTGGCGATCGACACCAACGGAGCGGCACTCAGCACCGCGTCGGCCGAGCCGGCCACCTCGACCGCGGTGTCGGGCGCGAACTCCCGTACGCGGGCGGCGAAGGCGTGTGCCCGCTCCGCCACGATGTCGAACACCAGAAGGCGCCACCCCTCGCCGTACACGGCGCGGAGGTAGCGCACGATCGAGAGGTTGATCGGCCCGCAGCCGATGGCACCGACGGTGGTCGGCCGTTCCTCGCCGTGCAGCGTGGACGCCGCGAGGGCCGCGCTGGCGCCGGTGCGCGCGAGGTTGATCTCCGAGGCCTCCATGAGGGCGGTGACGCGGCCGTCGGCAAGGGAGTTGAGGGCGATGACGGAGGAGGCGCGGTCCTTGCCGGCCTCGGCGTTGCCGGGGAAGGACGAGCTCCACTTCATCCCGGCCCGCTCCTCGTCGGTGCGCAGGTAGGCGGGCATCCCGACGATCCGGTCCCGGGGCCGCGTGGCGACCGTGAGGAAGCTGGAGAGCGGTACGGCCGTCGCACCGTCCGCGTGCGCCTCGTAGGCCGACCGCACCGCGGCCAGCACCTCCGCCTGCCGGTCGGCCAGGCAGGAGCCGACCTGCCCGCGGGTCAGGACCAATACCCCGTCATTCATTTCCGCTCTCCCCATCCGGTTCTCCAGGTGAATGCCATCATCGAACGCCGGCGTGTGCCAGTACTACACATTCGGGGCCCAACTCGGCGGATCTGCCGCATTTCTGCCCGGGAAATTGCCGCTGTGACGGGCGCGATATCTCCTCCCCCGGCGCGGGTCCGGGTTGCTAGGATCCCTCATCCATGGCTGCTTTTCTCAAGGGTGACTACGCCAGGCTCTGGCTGGCATCCGGAATGTCCTCACTGGGAGACGGCGTCACGGTCGCCGCCGGACCGCTGCTGATGGCGACCATCAGCACGAATCCCGCGGTGGTCGCCGGTGCCGTGTTCGCCCAACAGCTGCCGTGGCTGCTCTTCTCGCTCTTCAGCGGCGTGTTCGTCGACCGCGTGGACCGGCGGCTCGTCGTCGGCGCGGTCAGCGTGCTGCGCGCCGTGGTGATGACCGTGCTCGCGGTACTGGTGTGGCGCGGGTGGGCGAGCATTCCCGCCGTCTACGCGGCGGTCTTCCTGCTGGGCGCGGGCGCCACGCTGGCGGACAACGCCGGTCAGGCGCTGCTGCCCGGTGTGGTCTCCTCGGAGGAGCTGCCGAAGGCCAACGCATGGCTGTCCGGCATCCGCATGGTCGGCAACCAGTTCGGCGGCCCGCCGCTCGGCGGCTGGATGTTCGTCTTCGCGGCGGCCCTTCCGTTCGGGACGGACGCCGCCTGCTTCGTGCTCGCCGCCGTGCTCGTCCTCTCGCTCCGCCCCCGCCCCCGTGACGCCGCGGAGCCGGATGGGAACGCCACGCCCGTGGCGCGCCGCACGGTGTGGCAGGAGATCGCCGAGGGCCTCCGCTGGCTGTGGCGGCACAAGGCCATGCGCATGCTCGCCGTGACGATGGGCCTGATGAACCTCACCTACGGCGGCATCTTCGCGGTGTACGTGCTGTGGGCGCGCGAGCGGCTCGGGTTGACCGGGGCCGGCTACGGCCTGCTGCTCGCGGTGTCCGCCGTGGGCGGGGTGATCGGCACCGTGTCCGTCTCGCGCCTGGAGGCCAGGTTCGGATCGGCCGCACTGCTCCGGGCGGGGCTGCTCATCGAGACCCTCTCCCACCTCGTCCTCGCCGTGACCAGGGCACCGTGGATCGCGGCGGTCACGCTCGTGTTCTTCGGCGCCCACGCCACGATCTGGGGCGTCGTCGGGGTGACGCTGCGCCAGCGGGTCACCCCGAGCGAGATGCTCGGCCGGATCAACAGCGTCTACATGCTGTTCAGCATGGGCGGTGCCGCGATCGGCTCGCTGCTCGGCGGCGTCATCGCCCGGTCGTTCGGCATCACCGCGCCGTTCTGGGTCGGCTTCGTGGCGATGACCCTGATGACGGCGCTGGTCTGGCGGCTGATCACGCCGGCCAAGCTCACCGCCGGGCGCGAGCCCGTCGCCACCCCCGCCTGACCCGGGCGGCGCCGTCCTTCACCCCGGCCGGCCGCCCCGGTGCGACGGCCGCCCTCGTCCCTCCGCAGAGCGGAACCTCCCAGAGTCAGGACACTGAACCGACATGACCACTGAGCACACCCCCACCACCGTGGAAGAGACTCTGCGCGAGCTGTTCGCCCAGGTGCTCGAACTCGACGTGCGGCAGATCGCCCTCGACGACGACTTCTTCAGCCTCGGCGGCCACTCGCAGCTCGCCATCCGCCTGGCTTCCCTGGCGCGCAAGCGGCTCGGTGTGAAGGTCGCCGTCGCGGACGTCTTCTCCGCCCCGACCGTCGCCGGCCTCGCGCTCTGCGCCGCCCAGGCCGCCCCGGTCACCCCGCTGACCCGCCGTACCGGCGAGGGCACCGCCGCTTGAGACCGCACCGCATGGGAAAGGCCCGGGCCATCGGCCCGGGCCTTTCCCATGGACGGCCGGCGCAAGCCGCCGGCGGCCGCTCAGACGGTGAGTGGCAGCCGCGCTCCGGCCTCCTGCCACAGGGCGCGCGGCGAGCCGGTCAGCGCCGGCAGCGAGCAGGCGGTGCGGAACAGCCGGACGATCCCGGGCTCGCTGGTTCCGGCCGCCCCGAAGGCCTGGACGACGGTGTGGGCGCTGTCCAGCGCCGCCGACACGCAGGCCGCCGCCGCGGACGGGGCCAGGTGGCCGGCGGGCACGCCCTCGTCCTCGCCGTGCGCCGCCCGCCACAGCCCGATCCGGGCGATGGTCAGGTCGACGGCGCAGCGCGCGATGCGATGGGCGGTGCCCTGGTGCTCCAGCAGGCGGCGGCCCGCGACCACGCGTTCGCCGGCCCGCTCCTGGGCGGCCTCCAGGCAGCGCCGGGCCACCCCGCACGCGTACGCGGCGAGGGCGAGCAGGTCGCGGTCGCGCGCCGCGTCCGCCGCGGAGGCGTCGAGGACCGGCTGCGGCAGGCCGGCGAGGGCCTCCGGCCGGGGGTCGGCCAGCCGCCACCGGCCGTCGGGGGTCCGCTCCACCAGGGCGTCGGCGGCGGCCGGCGCGGTGCGGTGCTCGCCGACCCAGGCCCGGTAGGCCTCGGCGGCGGCCGACGCGTGGCCGCCCTCCGCGTACACGTCGAGGTAGCTGCGCACCGAGCGCACCAGGGTGTGCGGGCGGCAGCCCGCGCCCAGCTCCTCCAGCACGAGGAGCCATTCGAGTTGCCCGAACAGCGGCCGGGCACCGGGTGCGGGGGCGAGCAGTTCGGAGAGGCCGACCGCGTCGAGGACGTCCCAGCCCGAGGCGTCGGGCGCGGCCGCCGCCTCGTGCTTGCCGACGGCGTCGGTCAGTCGGTGCTGGGTCTCATCCAGCTGGAGGTTCATCGGACCGTCCTGCCGATCATGAATTCGCCTGCGATCAGGTCGAGCTGGAGTTCCTGCGCGCCGCCGGAGATGGTCAGCTCCGGAGCCTCGGCCACCGCGGCGCGCAGCAGGGTTCGGTGGGGGGCGGTCTCGTCCGGGCCCGGCACGGAGAGCAGTTCCTCGGCGGCCCAGCGGGTGACGGCCTGGGCGGCCAGGCCGCTTGCGAGTTTCGCGTACGCGGTGACGGTCTCGTCCGTCTCCAGTCCCTCGGCGGTTCCGGCCGCGTGGTAGGCGAGCGCCCGGGCGTTCTCGACGAGGAACTCGCGGCGCGCGAAGTCCGCTGCCAGCACCCGCCGTTCGGCCTCCGGCCGGGTGGTCAGCTCGGTGCGGGCGGCGGCCAGCCAGGACTGCGCGCGGGTGAGGTAGTCGAATCCACCCCGCTCGAAGCCGATCACGGTGGGCAGCAGGGCCCAGCCCTTGTGCAGCTCGCCGACGAGCGCGTCGGCGTCGACCCGGACGTCCTGCAGCGAGATCGTGTAGTACGGCTCGCCGGAGGCGCGCGGAACCGGCTCGATCCGCACCCCCGGGTCGCTCAGGTCGACCAGGAAGAGGGAGATCCCGTCGTACCGGCTGTCGCCCCGCCGGGTGCGCACCGAGCACAGCGCGATCTGCGACCACTCGGTGAGCAGACTCCACGTCTTCTCGCCGGTGATCCGCCAGCCGTCGCCGTCGGGCACGGCGCCGGTGGTGACGCGGGTCAGGTCGCTGCCGGCTCCCCGCTCGGAGAGCAGCAGGCTGGCGAGCAGCCGGCCGGAGGTGATCGGGGGCAGCCAGCGGCGGCGCTGCTCCTCGGTGCCGAAGGTCAGCAGCGGACAGCCCACCCCCTGGACGGTGATCAGGTGGGCGACGTCCGGCAGGCCGCGCAGGCCGATGCGTTCCGACACCGCCGAGTGGGCGGCCAGGCTCAGGCCCCGGCCGCCGTACTCGACGGGGTAGTGCACGGCCAGCAGCCGTGCGGCGCCGAGCGCCTCGAAGGACTCCCGGACGCCGGCGTCCGGCCGGAGGCCGTCGAGCACCTCGTCGACCTCGTTGACCAGGGCCGCCTGGACCGGATCGAAGTCACGACGCACCGGCGGCACTCCCCTCGGTGGTGCGGGCGGCGCTCAGGGCCGCGGCGAGGGGCACGGCCGGTGCCGCGGCGGCGGCCGTGGCGGCGGCGCGCAGCTGCCCGACCTCGGCGGCGAAGTCGCCCAGCGCCGGGTTGGCGAAGAGCAGCGAGACCCTCAGCTTGAGCCCGGTCCTGCGGGCCAGCTGGCCCACCAGGTGCATCGCCAGGATGCTGTCGCCGCCGGCCGAGAAGAAGTCCTCGTCGGCACGGACGTCGGTCCGCTCCAGCAGTTCCCGCGCGAACGCGAGCACGAGCGCGGACAGGTCGCCGCCCGTGGCGCCGGCCTGTGTGCCGTCCGACCGGACGGCGTTCTGTTCGTCGGCATGGCCGTTCATGGGTGCCGGGACCTCCGCTTCCTCTGTTCGTTGCCTCGTGGCGGGCGCCGGTGCGGCCGCCCGGGTTGGTCGGGTCGCTCTGCGGGTCACGCGGGCAGCGCGGAGCCCACGCCGATGGCGTCCGCCTGCAGCCCCTGCCGGTCGACCTTGCCGCTCACCGCGACCGGCAGGCTGTCGACCCGGCGCCAGACGGTGGGCACCATGTACGCGGGCAGCCGGCCGGCGGCGAACGCGGACAGCGCCCCGGCAGCAGGCTCCGAGCCGGGGGCGGGCACGGTCACCGCGACCAGCCGGACGCCGGTGACGCCCGTGTGCGGGACCACGGCCACGTCCAGGACGTCGGGGTGCTCCAGCAGCCGCGCCTCGACCTCGCTCAGCTCGACCCGGAAGCCCCGGACCTTCACCTGGTGGTCCGAGCGGCCGTGGTAGACGATCTCGCCGGCCTCGTCGAGGTGCCCGAGGTCCCCGGTGCGGTACATCCGCTCGCCGGGGAAGCGCGGGTCGGGGTGCGCGACGAAGCGCTCCGCCGTCTGTCGCGCCCTGGCCAGGTAGCCGCGTGCGAGGTGTGGGCCGGAGAGCCAGATCTCGCCGACCTCGCCGGGCGCGGCGGGCGTCAGCGCATCGGTCAGCACCTCCGCGCGGATGCCCGGGACGCCGGTGCCGATCGGTACGTGCGGCCCGGCGTCGGTGTCGGTGCAGCGGTGGGTGGTGGCCCAGACGGTGGACTCGGTCGGGCCGTACTCGTTGTGCAGCTCCGCCCCCGGGACCTCGGCCAGGTGCTCCCGGGCCAGCGGGTACGGCAGGGCCTCGCCGCCGAGGATGACGCAGCGCAGCCCTGCCGCGGCCTCCGGGTGGAAGCGCAGCAGCGCCGCGTACTGCGAGGGGAGTCCGTCCAGATGGCTGACCTCGTGGGTCTCCAGCAGGTCCGCGAGGAGCTGGGGGTCGCGGATCTCCTCCTCTCCCGGGAGCAGCACCCGGCCGCCGGCGGCGAGCGTGTGGTAGAGGCCCGCGACGGCGGCGTCGATGGTGAGCGGCGCGAGTACCGCGTAGACGGACGGCTCGGGGTAGATGCCGAACCGGGCCAGGGTCGAGCCCACCACCGACCGGTGGGAGATCACCACGCCCTTGGGGAGGCCGGTCGAGCCTGAGGTGAAGACCGCGTACGCCGCCTGGTCGGGGTGGACGACGGGCAGCTCTGCCTCGTCGCCGTCGTCCGCCGGGCCGTCCACGGGCCGGAACTCCGCGCCGGCCGCCGCGGCGACGACGGCATCCACGCCGGTCACCAGCCGCAGCCGTGCCTCGGAGGCGATCAGGCGGATCCGGTCCTCCGGCAGGTCGGTGGCGATCGGGATGTAGCCGGCGCCGGAGAAGAGCGTGCCCACCACGGCGACCACGGCCGCGATCGACCGGTCGACGGCCACTCCGACGAAGCCGTCGGGCTCGGCGCCCGCCCGCACGAGCGAACGGGCGAGCCGGCGGGCGCGGGCGACGAGCTCCCCGTACGTGATCGACTCGCCGGCGGCGATGACCGCGACCGCGTCGGGGACGCGCGCGGCGCGCGCTTCGATCAGGGCGTGCAGGGTGCCGGTTCCGGTGACTTGCTCCATCAACTCAACTGTTCCCTTGTGCGGCTACGGCGGTCGGCGCGTACCGGTGGATGGCGGCTGTGAGCCGGGCCCGGACCTCCGGGGAGTCGAGCAGCCCGGCGGGCACGTCGACGCGGTGCAGTTCGACGGCGGCCGGGTCGGCGACCAAGAGGTCCAGCCGCGGATCCCGGCGGGCCGTCACCCCGACGACCGGCGCACTCGGTGCCACCGGCCGGGCGACCCTGCTCGCCTGCAGGAAGCGCAGCCACGCGCGGTAGCGGTCGAGCAGGTCGTCGACCATCTCGTACGCCTCCTCGTCGCCGCCGTGCACCTCGGCCATGGCGTCCCGCGCGGCCCACAGCGCCTTCTCCCACTCGGCCACGTCCGGCCCGGTGGCAGGGTCCGCCGAAGCGTCCGGGTCGATTCCGGTCGCCGCGCACAGCCCGCGGAAGTCCTGGAACATGTCCTCGACGGTCACCGGATAGGGGTCCACCAGCATCGCCGGCGTACCGGTGAGTGCCGAGACGTGCAGCGCGAGGGCGGCCGTACCGCAGTAGGCGAGCACCAGGGCGGGCCGGGCCGGAAGCCGGGCGGCGACGAGGGCGGCCTGCTCGGAGAGGGTCAGCGGCCGCTCGACGTGGTGCACCAGCGGGTCGACGCGGATCAGCCCGGCCACTCCCTCGCGGGCGAGGAAACCGAAGTCGGCCGTGTCGCCGTTCCCGCGGAACTCCAGCGCGAGGACCGTCTGCGCGGCGGTCACGACGGGCTACCGCCCGGGGCGGTCGCCCGTGCGGTGCCCTCCACGGCGGCGACCAGGGACGCCGGGCGCATGTCGGTCCAGTGCCGGTCGATGTAGTCGAGGCAGTTCTGCCGGCTGTCCCCGCCGTGCACGCTCTCCCAGCCCCCCGGGACGTCCAGGGCAGCGGGCCACAGCGAGTGCTGCCTCTCCCCGTTCACCAGGACGAGGAACTCGCCGTCCACATCATCGAATAGAGCGCTCACTGACCCACCTCGGGTTTGCCGTTCTGCCGAAAATCGCCGCGTACGACGAATCACGACCGTAGGAGATCCGGAAGCCCGGGATCGGCAGCGCCGGAGGCGGCCGGGCGGCAGATTCCCCCGGTGGTCCCGCGGGCCGGCTCAGGTGCCTGGGTTCTGCCGGTCGGGGTGCCGGTGCGGGTGCGGCCCGGCGTCTAGCGTTCGGATGTTGACCATTACGGCGTGTGGTGGCGGCCTTCGATGTCCCTGGAGGAGATTTCGTGATCCCTGTGTCGTTCGGCCAGCACCGGCTGTGGCTGCTCGACCGGTTCGAGCGGACCGGCTGGACGTACAACATCGTCGTCCAGGCCGCGATCTCGGGCCCGCTCGACGTCGCCGCGCTGGACGCGGCCGTCGCGGACGTGCTGGCCCGGCACGAGGTGCTGCGCACGAGCTTCCCGGACGTGGACGGCACGCCCGTCCAGCAGATCGCCGCGGCCCCGGCCGGCGGCGTCCTGCACGTCGTCGACGCGGCGGGGGGCGACCTGCCGGCCCTGCTCGAATCCGGCGGCCGGCACGTGTTCGACCTCACCCGCCAGGCACCCGTACTCCCCCGGCTGCTGCGCACCGCGCCCGACGAGTTCGTCCTCCAACTGGTCTTCCACCACATCGTGGTGGACGGCTGGTCGGTCCGGCCGCTGATGCGCGACCTCGCCCACGCCTACTCCGCCCGGCTCACCGGCACCCCGCCCACCGCCCCGCCACTGCCGGTACAGTTCGCGGACTTCGCCGCCTGGCAGCGCGAGGTCCTCGGCGCCGTCGACGACCCCACCTCCCTGCTTGCCGAGCAGCTCGACTTCTGGCGCGCCGCCCTCGCGGGGATGCCGGATGAGATCGCCCTGCCCACCGACCGCCACCGCCCGGCCCGGGCCACCCACCGGGGCGGGGCCGCCGCGCTCTCCACGGGCGGTGAACTCCACGCCCGACTGCGGCGGATCGCCCAGGAGAGCGGCGCAAGCCTCTTCATGGTCCTGCACGCCGCCCTCGCCGCCCTCCTGCACCGCCTCGGCGCCGGCGACGACATCCCGATCGGCACCGGTACCGCCGGCCGCTCCGACGAGGCCCTCACCGACCTCGTCGGTTTCTTCGTCAACACCGTCGCACTGCGCACCGATCTCTCCGGCGATCCCACCTGGCTCCAACTCATCGACCGCGTCCGGGACTTCGACCTGAATGCCTTCGACCACCAGGACGCGCCGTTCGAAGCCGTCGTCCATGCCGCCGCGCCACAGCGCCACCCCGGCCGGCACCCGCTGTTCCAGACCATGCTGGAACTCCAGAACCACGACACCGCCCTGCCCGACTTCCCCGGTCTGAACGTCCGCATGCAGACCGCCGAATCCGTCGAGCGCCACTCCGCCAAGTTCGACCTCTACCTCGACCTGGCGGAGACCTTCGACCCCGACGGCACCCCCACCGGAGTCCGCGGCCACCTCAACTACGCCACCGACCTCTTCGACGACGACTCCGCCGCACTTCTCGCCCGACGCTTCACCCTCATCCTCGACGCCCTCGCCACCACGCCCGACGCGCCCGTCTCCCACGCCGACATCCTCGTGCCGGGCGAAGCCGACCTCCTCGGCCACACCCCCGCCACACCGCCCGAGGCCCCCACCGTCGACACCGGCGAGCTCGCCGCCCTGCTCGCCACCGACCCTGCCCTCACCCGGCTCCACCTCACCGGGGACCTACCCGCCCCCGAAACCCTCGCCGCCCTCCACCGGCACCACCCCCACCTGCGCCCCACCGTCGCGACCCACCTCGCCGTCCTCGACCGCACCGGCCGCCCCGCCCCCCTCGGCGTCACCGGCACCCTCCCCACCGGCCACCGCGCCCGCCGCCGGCCCGACGGCCACCTCGAACTCCCGCCGCCCGTCACCGTCACCGACCGGGCCACCCCCGGCGGCGACACCACCGCAGGCACCGCAGGCACCGCCGAGGCCGGCAGGCCCCGAACCCCCGCCCAGGAGATCCTCTGCGGCATCTTCGCCGACCTCCTCGGCCGCGAAACCGTCAACATCCACGACGACTTCTTCGACCTCGGCGGTCAGTCCCTCCTCGCCGTCCGCGTCGCCAGCCGCGTCCGCACCGTCTTCGACACCGAACTCGACCTCGCCACCGTCTTCCGGGCCTCCACCGTCGCCAAGCTCGACGCCCACATCCGGCACTCCGCCGCCCGCACCCGCGTCACCCCCCGACGGGTCGACCCCCGCCCCTCCCCGCTACCGCTCTCCCCGGCCCAACTCCGCCTCTGGATGACCGACCAGATCCTCGGGTCCAGCGCCTCCTACAACGTCCCCATCGCGCTACGCCTCCACGGCGACCTCGACACCACCGCGCTCCACCACGCGCTCAACGACCTGATCACCCGCCACGAGGCCCTCCGCACCGAGTTCCGCGAGACCGACGGCGAACCCCACCAGCACGTCCTCTCACCCGCCGAGGCGCACCTCCACCTCCACCGGGCCGACTACACCACCGAGGCCGACCTCGCCGGCCTCGTCGCCGCGCACTTCTCCCACGTCTTCGATCTCGCCCGGGGGCCGCTGGTCCGCGCCCACCTCTTCACGCGCACCCCCGGCGAGCACGTACTCCTGCTCGTCATCCACCACACCGTCTGCGACGGCTGGTCGACCAGTCCCCTGCTCACCGACCTCGCGACCGCCTACACGGCGCGGCTGCGCAACGCCGGGCCGCAGTGGCCCGAACTCGCCCTGCAGTACCCGGACTACACCCTCTGGCAGCACGAGCTGCTCGGCGACGAGGCGGACGAGCAGTCCGAGACGTACCGTCAGCTGGCCTTCTGGCGGGAGACGCTGGCCGGCCTGCCCGCGGAGGCGACGCTCGCGCCGGACCGTCCGAGGTCCGCGACGGCCGGCCTGTCGAGCGACACCGTCGCGGTCTCGGTCGATCCGGATCTGCACGCCGCGCTGCTGGGGCTCTCCCGGGAGAGCGGCACGACCCTGTTCATGGCACTGCACGCGAGCTTCGCGGTGCTGCTCGCACGGCTCGGCGTCGGCAACGACATCCCGATCGGCACCTCGGTGGCCGGACGGACCCATGCGGAGTTCGACGAGCTGGTCGGCTTCCTCATCAACACGGTGGTCCTGCGGGCCGACCTCTCGGTGGACCTGACCTTCCGTGAGTTCCTCGCGCGGGTGGCAGCCGCGGACCTGGCCGCGCTAGCCCACCAGGACGTGCCGTTCGACAAGGTGGTGCAGGCGGTCAACCCGCCCCGTGCCACCGCCCGCAACCCCCTGTTCCAGGTGGGCTTCACCATGGAGCACCACGCCTCGCTCGCCTTCGAACCGGAGGGGCTGGCCGTCGAGGCCTTCCCGATGCGCGGTGTCTCCGCCAAGCTCGATCTCGATCTCACCCTGACGGAGACCCTCGACGAGGACGGCTCGCCGGCCGGCGTCCTCGGCACCGTGGAGTACCCGACGGCGCTCTACGACCGGGCGACCGTCACGCGGGCGGTCGGCGAGTTCGGCCGCCTGCTGGAGGCGGTTGCCGCGACCCCCGACATCCGGCTCTCCGCGCTCGGCGTGACCTGCAAGGAGGCGTGAGCCCCGCACACGACGGCGGCCGGATCCCGAACACCCGGGATCCGGCCGCCGCGGCGTCTGCGCGCCGCCGTCAGCTCAGGTTGGGCCGCAGCCAGCGCTCGGCCTCGGCCAGCTCGCAGCCGCGCCGGACCGCGTAGTCCTCCAGCTGGTCGCGGCCGATCCGGCCGACGCTGAAGTAGCGCGAGCCCGGGTGCGCGAAGATCAGGCCGCTGACGCTGGCGGCCGGAGTCATCGCGAACGACTCGGTCAGGCCGATCCCCTGGGAGCCGGCGTCGAGCAGATCGAACAGCTCGCGCTTCTCGGAGTGGTCCGGGCTGGCCGGGTAGCCGAGCGCGGGGCGGATGCCCCGGAACCGCTCGGCGTGCAGGTCCTCGATCAGCGGGTCGGCGTCCGGCTCGAACCACTCCCGGCGCGCCTGCAGGTGGACGTACTCGGCGAACGCCTCGGCCAGCCGGTCGGCGAGCGCCTTGACCATGATCGCCCGGTAGTCGTCACGCTCGGCCTCGTACCGGGCGGCCAGCACCTCGGCGCCGTGGATGGCGACCGCGAAGCCGCCGAGGTGGTCACCGGACGGGGCCACGTAGTCGGACAGACAGCGGTTGGCCCGGCCGGCGGGCTTGGCGGTCTGCTGGCGCAGCATCGGGAGCCGGACGCCGTCGACCACGATGTCGTCGCCCTCGGAGTGGGCGGGCCAGAAGCCGTAGACGCCGCGCGCCTGGAACGACCCCTCGGCGATGATCTTGTCGAGCATCGCGGTGGCGTCGTCGTACAGCTCACGCGCGACCGGCTGGTCGAGGATCGCCGGGAACTTGCCCTTGAGCTCCCAGGCGAGGAACAGGAACTGCCAGTCGATCAGCTTGCGGAGCTCGCCGATCTCCGGCGTCACGGTGCGCACGCCGGTGAACGCGGGCGTCGGCAGGTCGGTGAAGTCCACCTGCTCGCTGTTGGCGCGGGCCTGCGCGAGGGTGAGCTGGGCGACGCGGTGCCGGGTCTCGTGCTGCTCGCGCAGGCGCTCCTGCTCGGCGCGGTTGGCGGTGTCCAGCTCGGCCGCCCGCTCGGGATCGAGCAGGTCGGAGACCACGCCGACGACCCGGGAGGCGTCGAGGACGTGCACGGACGTGCCCTCGTACGCCGGCGCGATCCGCACCGCCGTGTGCTGCCTGGAGGTGGTCGCGCCGCCGATCAGCAGCGGGAGCTCGATGCCCCGCCGGCTCATCTCCTCGGCGACCGAGACCATCTCGTCCAGCGAAGGCGTGATCAGGCCGGACAGGCCGATCGCGTCGGCCCCCTCGGCGATCGCGGTGTCCAGGATCTTCGCGGCGGGCACCATCACGCCGAGGTCGATGACCTCGTAGTTGTTGCAGCCGAGCACGACGCCGACGATGTTCTTGCCGATGTCGTGGACGTCGCCCTTGACGGTCGCGAGCACCACCTTGCCCTGGCCGCGCCCGGAGGTCTTCTCGTCCTCCATGTAGGGCTCCAGGTAGGCGACCGAGCGCTTCATCACGCGGGCGCTCTTCACCACCTGCGGCAGGAACATCTTCCCCGAGCCGAACAGGTCTCCGACGATCTTCATGCCGTCCATCAGCGGCCCCTCGATCACCTCGATCGGGCGGCCGAGGACCTGCCGGGCCTCCTCGGTGTCCTTCTCGACGAAGTCGACGACGCCGTGGACCAGTGCGTACGAGAGGCGTTCCTGGACGGTGCCCTCGCGCCAGGTGAGGTCGACGGTCCGCTTGGTGCCGCTGCCGGTCACGGTGGAGGCGAAGGTGACCAGCCGGTCGGTCGCGTCGGGGTGGCGGTCGAACAGCACGTCCTCGACGAGTTCCAGCAGCTCGGCGGGGATGTCCTGGTAGACCGCGAGCTGTCCGGCGTTGACGATGCCCATGTCCAGGCCGGCGCGCACCGCGTGGAACAGGAAGGCCGAGTGCATGGCCTCGCGCACCACGTCGTTGCCGCGGAAGGAGAAGGACAGGTTCGAGATTCCGCCGCTGGTGCGCGCACCCGGGCAACGCCGCTTGATCAGCGGCAGGGCGTCGATGAACGCCTTGGCGTAGCCGTTGTGCTCGGCGATGCCGGTGGCGACGGCGAGGACGTTCGGATCGAAGATGATGTCCTCGGGCGCGAAGCCCGCCTTGTCGACCAGCAGGTCGTACGCCCGGGCGCAGATGTCCACCTTGCGCTCGGTGGTGTCGGCCTGGCCCTGCTCGTCGAAGGCCATCACGACGACGCCGAGCCCGAAGTCGCGGATCCGTCGGGCCTGGGCGAGGAAGGGTTCCTCGCCCTCCTTGAGGCTGATCGAGTTGACCACCCCCTTGCCCTGCACACAGGCCAGACCCGCCTCGATCACGCTCCACCTGGAGCTGTCGATCATGATCGGGATCCGGGCCACCTCCGGCTCGGTCGCCACCAGATTGAGGAAGGTGGTCATCGCCTGCTCGCTGTCGAGCAGGTCGGCGTCCATGTTGACGTCGAGGAGGTTGGCGCCACCGCGGACCTGTTCGAGAGCGACGTCGACCGCGGCCTGGAAGTTGTCCGCCTCGATCAGCCGCCGGAACTTCGCCGAGCCGGTGACGTTGGTGCGCTCACCGATCATGACGAAGCCGGTGTCCGGGCCGATCTCGAACGGCTCCAGCCCGCTGAACCGGGTCGCGGCGGGCGGCACGGCGACGACACGCGGCGCCACGCCGGCCACGGCGGCCGCGATCCGCTCGATGTGTTCGGGCGAGGTGCCGCAGCAGCCGCCGACGATGTTGACCAGACCCGCCTGCGCGAACTCGCCGATCAGCTGACCGGTCTCCTCCGGTGTCTGGTCGTAGCCACCGAAGGCGTTGGGCAGGCCGGCGTTCGGGTGGGAGGCCACGTGGGCGCCGGACAGCCGGGCCAGCTCGGCGACGTACGGGCGCACCTCGGCGGCGCCGAGCGCGCAGTTCACGCCGACGATCAGCGGCTCGGCCCGCTCGACCGACCGCCAGAACGCCTCCACCGTCTGCCCCGACAGGGTGCGGCCGCTGAGGTCGACGATGGTGACCGAGAGCCACAGCGGCAGCTCGGGCGCGACCTCGCGGGCGGCGGCGATCGCCGCCTTGGCGTTGAGCGTGTCGAAGATCGTCTCGATCTGCAGCAGGTCGACCCCGCCCTCGGCCAGCGCCGCCATCTGCTCCGCGTACGCCGCCTTGACCTGCTCGAAGGTGACCGCCCGGTACGCCGGGTCGTCGACCTTCGGGGAGAGCGAGAGCGTGACGTTCAGCGGGCCGACCGAACCCGCCACGAACTTGCCCCCGGCCTCGTCGGCCGCCTGCCGGGCGAGCCGCGCCCCGCTCAGGTTCATCTCCCGGACCAGGTGCTCCAGGCCGTAGTCGGCCTGGCCGAGGCTGGTCGCGGTGAAGGTGTTGGTGGTGATGATGTCCGCGCCGGCCGCGAGGTAGCGCCGGTGCACGTCCAGGACCAGATCGGGCCGGGTCAGGTTGAGCAGGTCCGGGTCACCCGTCACGTCGTACGGGTGCGCCCCGTCGATCACCTCGCCCCGGTAGTCGGCCGGACCCAGCTGGAAGCCCTGCAGCAGGGTGCCCCAGGCGCCGTCGAGAACCAGGATCCGTTCACTCATCAGCCGCCTCAGCGCCGCGGTCGCGTCGCGCCGGGTACGAGAATCACTCATTTCGACAACCTCCGTACGAAATCACCGGAGGCGCCCTTGGTCGAGTGATTTCAAGTCGAGCGTGGCGGGAGGATTTCCCGTTGCAGCGCCTCTCGACTCCGGCCCCAACTATATCGGATCCACTCGGCGGAACGGAATGAAATGCTTCCCGCCGACTCACACCTGACGCTCCATCAGCCCAGGCCGGCGGGGGCGCCCGGCTACCGTGAACGGGCCCTCAGGGCGGGCCGCGCCGCCCGCCCGCCGTCGAGCAGCGCCGCTATTCCCTCCGGCGTGGGGCTGGCGAACAGGGACTTCAGCGACACCTCGACGCCGAACTCGTCCCTGATCCGATTGGCCAGCCGGGTGGCGAGCAGGGAATGGCCGCCCAGCACGAAGAAGTCGTCCTCGCCGGAAACCGGGCCGCATTCCAGCAGCTCCGAGAATATCTCCCCGAGGACGGCTGTCCGCATTTCGGGACGGGGCAGGCCGGGGCGCCTTTGGGCCGGCCTGCCCGGCGCGCCGTCCGATGCGGCCGGCGCGGGACCGGCCGCAGCCCGGGCGGCCTGCCCTCGATCGGCCGTCCCCCGATCGGTCTGCCCCCGATCGGCCGGGTGCCGATCGGCCGGCTCGGTGGCTCCCGGGGCGAGGTGCTCGGCGAGACCCGCCGGGGTCGGCCGTTCGAACAGCACCCGCAGCGGCGGCTCGGCCCCCAGCTCGGCCCGGATCAGGGCGGTCAGTTCGCGGGCTCGCAGCGAGGTCCCGCCCAGGTCGAAGTAACTGTCGTCGATACCGACCGCGGGCACCGCCAGCACCCGGGCGAAGATCTCGCAGAGCGTCCGCTCCACCGCGGTGCGGGGCGCCCGGCCGGTGGCCGCGCGGCCGGGCTTCGGCAGGGCCGCGCGGTCCAGCTTCCGGTTGGGGTTGAGCGGCATCCGGTCGAGCTGGACGAAGGCCCACGGCACCATGTAGTCGGGCAGCGCCCCGGCCACGTGCGCGCGCAGCGCGCCCTGATCCACCGTGCCGGACTCCGACACGACGTACGCGACCAGACGCTTGGCGCCCGGGCGGTCCTCGACCGCCAGTACGGCCGCCTGCGCGACGGCCGGATGGCTTCGCAGCACGGCCTCGATCTCGCCGAGTTCGATCCGGAAACCCCGGATCTTCACCTGGTGGTCGACCCGCCCGAGGAACACCAGGTGGCCGTCCCCGGTCCAGCGCACCAGGTCGCCGGTGCGGTACATCCGGCTGCCCGGCCCGTCGAACGGGTTGGCGACGAAGCGCGCGGCGGTCGCGGACGGGCGGTTCAGGTATCCGCGGGACAACTGCTCGCCCGCTAGGTACAGCTCGCCGACCACGCCGGCGGGCACCGGCTGCAGCCGGCCGTCCAGCACGTATCCCCGCATGTTGCCGATCGGCCGGCCGAGCAGCGCCTCCGCCGGCCAGTCCGCGCCCCTGGCCGGGAACGAGTGGGCGATCGCCAGATGCGTCTCGGTCGGACCGTAGTAGTTGTCGAGCCGGCGCCGCTCGGGCTCGAAGAAGGCCTTGAGCCGGGGCGAGAGGGTCAACGCCTCGCCGCCCTGGGCGATCATGCGCAGTTCGGGCAGTTCGACGCCGGTCCGCTCGGCGGACTCGCACAGCGCGTCCAGCACCAGGTTCGGCAGATTCATGTCGTGGACGTCGTGGTCGGCGAGCCACCGCGCGAAGAGGTCGACATCGCGCCGGACCTCCTCCGGCGGCACCACCAGGGCGCCGCCGCTGGTGGTGGCGAACAGCACCTCGAAGGCGGAGGTGTCGAAGCTGAGCGAGGAGAACTGGGCCATCCGCCCGGGCGTGAGCGTGGTCTCGTACCAGGTCAGCAGGCTCACCAGGGAGGCGCCCGGCATGACCACCGCCTTCGGCCGGCCGGTGGAGCCGGACGTGTAGATGACGTAGACGGGGTGCTCGGGCCGCAGCGGCGCCAGCCGGTCGGCGTCGGTGATGTCGCCTGCCGGGAGGTCGCTGGCGTCGACCGGTTCGGTGAGTGTGAGAACCGGGGCGGCGTCGCCCTGCATGAACGCGATGCGGTCGGCGGGGTAGCTCGGATCGATCGGCAGGTAGGCGCCGCCCGCCTTGAGCGTCGCCCACAGGGCCACGATCACGTCGACCGAGCGCTCCATCATCAGCGCCACCACCGACTCGGGCCCGACGCCGTGGCCGATCAGGTACCTGGCGAGCTGATTGGCCCGGGCGTTGAGCTGGGCGTAGGTGAGCACCGTGTCGCCCATCTGCACGGCCGGCAGGTCGGGAGTCCGCGCGGCCTGGGCCTCCAGCAGGTCCGGCAGGGTCTTGCGCGGCACCTCGAACGGCGGGCTGTTGCGGTTCCATTCCACCAGCAGCCGGTGACGCTCGGCGGGGTCGAGGACGTCGATCCCGCCGAGCTTTCGGGCGGGGTCGGCGGCCACGGCGGTGAGCACGCGCAGCAGCCGTTCGCCGATGGTCCGGGCGGTCGCCCGGTCGAAGAGGTCCGCCCGGTAGGCGAGGGTCAGCTCGATGCCGCCGGGTGCGCCGTCCTCGGCGAAGCGCTCGGCGAAGTCGAAGCCGAGGTCGTGGCGGGCGGCGTGCGGGCCCGTCCCGTGGGGCTGCGCCTCGACGCCGGCCAGAGACGCGGGGGCCCGGTCGGTCCGCGTGGTGACCAGCACCTGGAAGAGCGGGTGTCGGGAGAGGGAGCGGGCCGGGTTGACCGCGCCCACCAGCAGTTCGAAGGGGATGTCCAGGTCGGCGTGGGCGTCCAGGTTCGTCTCGCGCACCCGGCCGAGCAGCTCGGCGAAGGTCGGGTCCCCGGAGACGTCGGTCCGCAGCACCAGCAGGTTGGCGAAGGGCCCGACCACGTCGTGCAGGTCGGCGTCTCCGCGGCCCGGGGCGCGCGTGCCGAGGGGGATGTCCTCACCCGCGCCGAGCCGGTTCAGCAGGGCGGCGACGGCGGCCTGGACCACCATGAACAGACTGCCCCGGGCGGCGCGGGCCACGTCGGCCAGGCGCTGGTGCGTCTGCGCGTCGAGCCGGAGTCCGACCTCCTCTCCGCGGTGCGTTGCGACAGCCGGGCGCGGCCGGTCGTACGGCAGGGCCAGCTCGTCGGGCATGCCTGCCAGCAGCTCCGCGCGGGCCTTCAGCCGCGCCGCCACGGCCTGGTCGGCGCCGCCGGCCGCGGCCGCGAACTCACTCTGGCGGTGCACGAAGTCCCTGAATCGGGCGGGCAGTTCGGCCCAGTCCGGCGAGCCGGCCCGGGAGCGGGCGGTGTAGGCCGTGTCGAGGTCGCGGACGAGCAGTCCGAGCGAGGTCTCGTCGACGGCGATCCGGTGGGTCAACAGGAGCAACAGGTGGTCGTCCGGGCCGAGTTCGAGCAGCCAGACCCGCAGCGGGATCTCCGCGGCGAGGTCGAAGCCGTACGCCGTCAGGCCGGCCAGCCGGGCTTCGAGCTCCTCCTCGGCGACCCGCTCGACCTGGAACGCCACACCGGCGTCGACCACCCGCTGCCCGGTGACACCGTCGGGCTCCGGGTGGACCGTGCGCAACGCCTCGTGCCGCGCGACCACGTCGTCCACCGCGGCGTGCAGTGCTTCCCGGTCGAGCGGACCGCGCAGGCGCAGCGCCAGCGGCAGGTTGAAGCCCGCACCGGGCCCCTCCAACCGCTCCAGGAAGCGCAGGCCCTGCTGGGCGAAGGCCAGCGGAAGGCGGGCGCCGTCCGGCGCGGCTCCCCGCGGGGTCGCGGTGGGCGACGGCACCGCCAGGGCGGACAGCGCGGCGACGTCCGGGGCGTCGAAGAGGTCTCGGACGCTCAGCATCACCCCGAGCTCGGCCCGGGCCCGGCCGGCCAGCCGAACGGCCTTCGGCAAGTCACCGCCGAGGCCGGGGAAGGAGTCCTCCCCACGCACCCGGGCCACACCCAGAACCTCCGCCAAAAGCTCGCGGAGCGCTCGCTGAGCAATGTCGCTCACGCCGACCCCCACCTCGTGTAGATAAGCCCGTTCACCGCCGGCGAGCTGCGAGAACACGCCCGCTGACGGCCAGAATAGATCGCCTTGGAACGCTGCCATCGGCACCATCGGCGGCAGAGCGGAGGCAATATCCGCTCCGCCGCCGCGGCCCGGTCCACCCGAGATTCGGCGCGGGTCCTAGGGCACGGTGCACGTGAGCTGCCGCTGTACGGCGACGACGACCCTGGCCGGGAGGGCGTGCCGCACCAGATTGAGCACGGAGAAGCGGGGCGGTTCACCGGCCGCCCCGGCGATCCGGCGCACCAGGCCGAGCGTGCGCAGCAGGTGGATGGCGCGGAGCGCTCCGGCGGCG
Organism: Kitasatospora sp. NPDC041988; assembly: GCF_055588525.1. Classification (NCBI taxonomy): domain Bacteria; kingdom Bacillati; phylum Actinomycetota; class Actinomycetes; order Kitasatosporales; family Streptomycetaceae; genus Kitasatospora; species Kitasatospora sp. NPDC041988. The sequence continues at coordinate 83,812 of NZ_JBVJCO010000005.1, read as the reverse complement.
GGGCCCCCGAGCAGGCCGACGGCCTGTTCCACCGTCCACGGGTCGGCGTCGGCCAGACGCCGCAGCGCCTCGGTGTCGTCCAGCGGCAGCGCGGCCACCGTGTGACCGAGCCAGGCGGTCAGCGAGTCATCGGCGTTGACCAGGGCGGTGGTGAGCATCTCCGGCAGGCCGGCCGCCGGGTCCAGGAGCTGCGCGGGCTCGTAGAGCAGCAGCCAGGAGGCCGCGGCCTCCAGAACGGCGGGCACGCCGTCCAGGTGCCAGCAGATGCGTGCGATCGCGGCGGTCACCTCCGCGTCCGCGTCGGTCTCCAGGTAGAGCTGCGCACAGCGCGATCGCATGAACTCCACCGCCGGGTACGCGGCGAGGTCGGCGTCGCGGGGCTCGCCGCGGGCCCATTCCGGCACGGCGAGCGGGAAGACCGGGAAGACCGGGTCGCCGGCGGTCGGCGAGGTCTCGCAGGTCTCGTACAGCACCCGCAGTCCGGGGCACCGGCGCAGCATCAGCCGCAGCGTCAGTTCGTCGTCCTGGTCGAGGTCCCGGCCGTCGACGGTGAGCAGGATGTCGTTCTTGGCCAGGACGGCGGCCAGGTCGTCGAGGGCGGGCTCGCACCCGAGCAGCTCGGCGATCCGGCCGAGCAGGGTGTCCGCGGGATCGCGCGGATCCTCGCCGACCGGTCCGGGTCCGTCCGGTTCGATACAGATGGCCGGCATCCGGCCGCTCTGGTGCAGCACGCTGGCGACCTCGTGGATCAGGCGGGTCTTGCCGACGCCCGGCATGCCCACGACCTTGATCAGCCGGTGTCCGGAGGACTCCAGCATGGCGGTCAGCGTGGCCGTCTCCCGCCCGCGGCCGATGATCGGGCCCAGGGGGGCGGGCGGTGCGATCAGCTCGTCGATGAGCGGCTCGCCGACGAGGGGGCCGGCCGCCGCCTCGAGTTCGGCCCGGCGGGCCTTGCTCAGCCGCAGGGCGTCGGCAAGCAGCCGGATGGTCTGGATCCTCGGGGTCCTGGTGCGTTCGAGCTCGAGGTCGCGGATGGCCCGAACGCTGATCGTGGAGATTTCGGCAAGCTGCCGCTGGGTCATTCCCACACGCTTTCGCGCGTTTCTCAGCAGGACACTGAACTGTGCATTCGGCACATGGCTGGCAGTGATTTTGAACACGCTCCAGAGATTGCCGTCCGATTCGCTGGGATCGGCCGGACGGATGGGTCCAGATCGTCACCGCACTCCCCGGGGCGGCCCATGCCACTGGCCGGCCCCGACGGAATGCGCCGATCTCACCGATTTCATGGAAATCACAGGGACTTCTGCATCGGCCATTCGGCTCGCAGCCGCCGTCCGCCAGAAATGACACTCAGCGGGAGTTCGGTCATCGCAACGGCCTGCTGCGGAGATATTTGAATCGACCCCGAGCTCTCGGGGAACCTTTGACTACCGGAGGTGGCTCATGCGCGGCGCATGGCCACCGAAAGACAGAACGCCGCACCCAGAACGATTTTTCCGGTCTTCTGCCTGACAGACCAAATGTCGGTTTCGCCCGGCATGACACTTCCCCCGTTCCGGCAACCTGACGGCGCTCACCGCAGTTCGTGCGGCATCAGATGACAACACATGACGGGTACACAAGGAAAGCTCCTGGCTCGATCGGAGCCGTCCCGGGCAGCCCACCAAACACGCTTGATCGCCCCCAGAAGTGCACATCCCCGGCATATCTCCGGCCGCACGATACGCCCGCTTTATGCCGTCTCGTCGGGCCCCGGCGGACCGGGTTGTGCGTGCTACGTGCCGCCCCACGGCCGGGATCCTCACGTTCCGCTCCACCCGGAAGGACTTCTTCCGGCCAGCCGGGAGACATCTCCACGCCTTCCGGGAGGCCGTCTCGCCGTTGCGTCCACATGATGGACAACCATTTGCGGTCATCGGCCGCCGCGTGATTGTCTGAAGCGGGCAGGAGGACACGCCCGATTTCTTCGGCATGCCATCGCGCATTTCTCGATCGTGCACGTAGAACGGCGGTGCTGATCATTTCAGCACCGCCGTTCGGGGATTGCGTGGCCATCGGGCCGGCCCGGATCAGGCGCTCTCGCCGGCACCCCCGGCGACGGCGGTGAACGTGTGGACGTCGCCGAAGGAGCAGTACGGGTCGGGCGTGCGGCCCGCCAGGACATCGGCCGAGATCCTCCGGATCCCCGCGTCACCGGGGAAGGCCGGCGAAGGCCAGGCCAGGACGACCTCGTTGAGGCCGTCGCACACGACCTCGCCGGACAGCGAGATCCCATGGCGCTCCCACCCGGCGCCGCCGGTCATGGTGCCGACGGGCCGGCCGTTCACCTCGACCGACACCGTCCCCTCGGCGCCGCCCGGGTGCGGTATCCGCCAGGTGGCGTCCAGTTCGACCGGCTCGCCGGCCTCACCCACGAAGAAGAACACCGATCGTGCCGAAAAGGCCTTGTAGTAGTTCCGCGCATACGCCGGAGTACCGGGCGTCGACCACTGGAGCTCCAGCGCCTGGCGGCCGGCCGAGTTGTACGACGGGTCGAGCAGGTCGGCCTTCCGGAGTCTCACCGAATGCTCTTCGACCCATACCTTCTCGACCTGTCGGCGAACGTCCTGCCCATCCTTGTCCAGTACGTTTACGATCGATCCCGTGACGAGCGGATCGAGATACTGGCGGACATTCACGAACAGGTAGCGCTGAATCTGCGGAGAACCGGCCTTCAGCAGGCTCTCGGCGGACTGGCACATCATCATCGGGGTGCGCCGGGCCTGCAGTTCCAGATAGGCCGACATGAGCGGGGCGAGACCGGCGGAAAGGCCGATCGCGCGCTCGATCGAGTACTCGACCAGCTCCCCGTCCTGCCACCAGTGCGCATTGTGGACGGCGGCCAGGAAGAGCGTCTCCGCCTCGGACCCGGCCGCCGGCCCGGGGGCCTCGGCGAGCAGCTCCCGCCAGCTCACCGTGGACTCCTTGAACGCGCCCAGCAGCGCGGCGGCCGCGGCCGCCATGGTCACCCGGATGCCCTCCGCGTTGAGGTGGCAGTAGTCGATGAAGAGCCGCCGGTCCGGAATGCCGCCGTCGAGGTGCTCGCGGAACAGCTTCGGCGAGTCGACCAGCAGGTCGCCGTGGCGCTCGGCGCCCTCGCGCAGGGCCGCGAGGACCGGCGCGGTGCTCCTCGGCGCGTAGACGACGGTGGTGTCCCAGATCTGGGCGTCCCGGGCGGCCTCCAGCGCGGCCCGGGCCGTCTCCTGGTCGCCGGCGGCCCGGGCGCAGTCCGCCAGGACGTAGTGGCCGGCCGCGTTGGTGCCCTGATCGAGGTCGACCATCCGGCGGGCCGCCTCGGCCGCCTCCTCGAAGCGACCCTCGGCCAGCGCCGCCCGGGCCGTCTCGTACAGGGCCGCCCACCGCTGGTTGCCGTCGCCCGGCAGGTGAGCGGCGTTCGCCACCGGGTCACGCCAGTCGGCCAGGTTGAACTCCGGGGCTATCCACAGCACCGGCACACCGCGCTCCGCGTAGAACGCGGAGACCTCGTCGACGATCTCCTCGGAGGTGCGCCGGACGAACTCCTCCGCGTGCTCCCGGTACCCGGCCGGGCCCCGCTCGCGCACCGCCGCCGCCAGCGCTCCGCGCTCCAGCGGCTCGGTCGGCAGCTCGTAGCGCCAGTTGTTGCCGCCGAAGAGCACCACCGCGTCGGGCTCCAGCACGGCGGCGGCCAGGGCGAGGTCCTTGATCTCCCGCCCCAGCGAGGTGCGGGCCAGGTCGACGACCTCGACCTCGCCGGGCCCCAGACGGGACTCCAGCAGCGCCGTCAGCACCCCGGCGGGGTTGTAGGCCGGGTCGTACAGGAAGCCACGGGCCACCGACTCGCCGAGGAGCAGCACCCGCCGGCCGCGCGCCTTGGCCGGGATCTCACCCGCGTTGGCCCACATGGGCCATTCCAGTCGCCGCTCCTGGTCGCGGACGAACGGCCCTTCGTCGCCGGTGCGCTGCCATATCCCGACCCGCCGCCCGTCCGGTGGCACGGCCACCGCGTCCGGCGCCGGTGCGGGGGAGTCGGGAGATTCGGTGGACAGCAGCCGCAGCAGGTGCGCGAGCTGCGCGCCGTCGTCGGTCGAGAGCTGCCGCGCCAGTTGATCGGCGAAGAACTTCAGGGAATCCGAAGGTCGGTCCATGGGCCCGTTCCTGTTCAGAGGAGCGTGTAGACGAGGTGGTCGACCGCTTCGCCGGCCAGAGGCGCGGGTATCGCGGTCTCCAGCTCCCACAGCAGCGGAATCGACGAACGATCCAGAACGAAGTCCTCGATCACCAGAAGGTCGATCTGGCTCCTCACGAAACACCTGATCGCGTCGAGCGGAGTGCACACGATCGGTTCACCGCGCACATTGAAGGAGGTGTTGAGCAGAATCGGGCACCCGGTCTGCCGGTGGAATTCGCCCAGCAGCTTCGCGAACCTCGGATTGCTCTCGTCGTTGACGGTCTGGATCCGCGCCGAGCCGTCCACGTGCGTGATGGAGGGCAGGTCGATCGGGGAGGTCACCTGGTGGGTCTCCAGCATGAACGGAGAGGGGTGGTCCAGGTCGAAGTGGTTCTGCGCCTCGGACTCCAGCACGGCCGGCGCGAACGGGCGGAACGCCTCCCGCAGCTTCACCAGTTCGTTGATCCGGTCACGCGTCCCGGCGCCCCGGGGATCGGCCAGGATCGAACGCGCGCCGAGCGAGCGCGGGCCGAACTCCATCCTCCCCTGGAGCCAGCCGACCACCTTGCCCCGGGCCAGCTTCCGGGCCACGTGGGTGATCAACTGGTCCTCCTTGCCCCGGAAGTCCCGGTAGCGCGCGGAGGTGTTCCTCAGCAGCCGGTGCACCTCGTCGCCGGAGCTCGCGGGCCCCAGGTAGACGTGCTCCTGGCGTTTGTGTTCCGGCCGCTCACCGGTCAGCCGTACGTGCGCCACCGCGGCGGCCCCGATCGAGCCGCCCGCGTCGCCGGCGGCCGGCTGCACGAACAGCCGCTTGAACGGGCCCTCCTTCAGGCAGCGGCTGTTCGCCACCACGTTCAGCGCCACACCGCCGGCCATGCAGAGGTTCTCGCTCGGCACCTTCTCGTGCAGGTACCGCACCTTCTCCAGCAGGATGTCCTCCAGCACCACCTGGACGCTGCGTGCCACGTCCAGGTGGAAGGGCTGGAGTTCGGACTCGGGCACCCGGGCCGGCCGCCCGAGCAGCTCGGCCAGCGCCGGCGAGTACATGGACTCCTCCGAGAGGAAGGAGAAGTACTTCATGTTGAGCCGGTACTGCCCGCCCTCGCCCGGTTCGACCAGGTCGCGGATCCGGTCGGCGTAGCGGGGCTCCCCGTAGGGGGCCAGGCCCATGACCTTGTACTCGCCCTCGTTGACCTCGAAGCCCAGGTAGCCGGTGACGGCGCTGTAGAAGAAGCCCAGCGAGTCCGGGAAGTCCACCTGCTCGAAGCGCTCCACGAGGTGCCCGTTGCCCGAGCCGTAGGTGGTCGTCGGCCAGTCGCCGACGCCGTCCACGGTGAGGATGGCCGCCTCGTCGAAGCCGGAGAAGTAGTAGCTGCTCGCCGCGTGCGAGAGGTGGTGGTCGACGATCTCGACCGGTCCCTCGTACCCGGTCACCGTGCGGAGCACGTCGATCGGCGGGGTCCTGGTCATCCGGTCCTGGATGTCGCGGCGGCGCTTGGCCGGCACGCCGGGCATCAGGCCCATCCAGATCTGGCGGCCCAGCTTGCGCACCGGGTCCTCGTAGTAACCGATGGCGTCGACGTCGGCGAGGCTCAGCCCGGCCTCGTCGAGGCAGTAGCGGAGCGCGTTCCGGGGGAACGACTTGTCGTTCTTGACCCGGGTGAACCGCTCCTCCTGGACCGCGGCGACCAGCTTGCCGTTGCGGATCAGGCAGGCAGCCGAGTCGTGGTATCCGGCCGAGACGCCCAGGATGTTGACGTCCGAGGCGGGCTTGCGCCGGTGGGTGACACTGGTGGACATTCGGTTTCCTCCTGCCTTCACCACTGCGCCAGGTGGTCATCGATCAACTGACCGATCTCACGCAGGGGCTCGCGGTCGGTGATCTCCAGGTGCCCGCAGTCGAGGTCGTACTGCAGGATTTTGCCGTCGACCAGCGCTCCCCACGTCTGCGCGCCCGAACGGTCGCTGGTGCGGGTGGCGTTGAAGAACAGCACGTCGCCGGAGAACCGCTCCTCGGCGTGGTAGTGCAGGAACGCCTCGCAGTTGCCGACGGTGGTGGCCGCGACGTTGGAGGCCTGCTTCCACTCCAGCATGCCGAGCACCGGGTCGTGCGCGCGGAGCAGGTCGACCAGCTCCTCGTGGCTCGCCGGGTCGGCCAGGTCGTCGGCGCGGTGGCCCAGCAGGACCTCCATCACCCAGCGGCTGTCCGCCTCGGCCGGCCGGAACTCCTCCGGCAGCGGACGGGCGTCCAGCAGGGCGAGGGTCGCGACCTCCTCCCCCGCCGCCTCCAGCCGGACGGCGACCAGGTGGGCCAGCACTCCGCCGAACGAGCAGCCCATCAGGTGGTAGGGCCCGTGCGGCTGGAGTTCGCGGATCGCCGCGACGTGGGCGTCGGCCATCTCGGCCATGGAGGCCGGCTTCACCCCGTCCCCGAGCTGGGTGGACTGCAGTCCGATCACCGGGCGGTCGTCGTCGATGTGCGGCAGGATCGGCGTGTAGGTCCAGCTCAGACCGGAAGCCACCGGCAGGATGAACAGCGGTTCGCCTACGCCCTCGCGCATGGTGAGGACCGGCTCCATGGGGTTGCCCCGGGTGCGGTTGGTCAGCTGCTGGACCAGCTGGGCCACGGTCGGCCAGCGGTACAGGTCGCGGATGGTCAGCGGGACGCCGCCGATGTCGGCGATGTCCTTGACCCGGTCGAGGAACATCACGGCGAGCAGCGAGTGGCCGCCGAGGTTGAAGAAGTTGTCGCCGACGCCGACGTCCGGGACGCCGAGGATCTCGGCCATCAGTGCGCACAGCGCCTTCTCGACCGGCGTGCCGGCGGCCTGCACTCCGCCGCCGGTGGCGGTCCAGGCCGGCAGCGCGCGGCGGTCCAGCTTGCCGTTCGGGGTGAGCGGCAGCTCACTGACCATGATCACACTGGGGACCATGTAGTCGGGCAGCTGCTCGCGCAGGTTCTCGTGCAGCTCGCCGGCCGTCACACCGTCGTCCGCCGGCACCGCGTAGGCCACCAGGCGCTTGTCGCCGGGTACGTCCTCGCGCACGATGACGGCGCCCTGGCGGACCCGGGGGTTGCGGGTGAACACCGCCTGGACCTCGCCCAGTTCGATGCGGAAGCCGCGGACCTTCACCTGGTCGTCGGCCCGGCCGATGTAGTCCAGCCCGCCGTCCGGGCTCCAGCGGACCAGGTCGCCGCTGCGGTACATCCGCTCGCCCGCGCCCTCGAACGGGCAGGCCACGAAGCGCTCCGCCGTCAGGCCCGGACGGTTCAGGTAGCCGCGCGCCAACTGTGGCCCTGCCACGTACAGTTCGCCGACCACACCGACCGGCACCGGGCTCAGCCGATCGTCCAGCACGAACATCCGCAGGCCCGCCAACGGCAGGCCCACCAGGCTCCGGCCGACCGAGCCGGCCACCGTGGACGCGTCCAGTGCCAGGTAGGTGGCGTGGATGGTGGTCTCGGTGATGCCGTACATGTTGACCAGCGTCACCCGGTCGTCCGGATGCCGGTCGTACCAGGGAGAGAGCTGGGCGAAGTCGAGCGCCTCCCCCGCGAAGATCACGGCGCGCAACGCCAGTTCGGGGGTGCTCCTGGCGTCCTCCGGGATCAGCGGGTAGAAGGCCGAGGGGGTCTGGCACAGCACGGTGACCCGCTCCCTCGCCACCAGGGCCAGGAAGTCCTTCGGCAGGCGCGACACCTCGTACGGGACGCTGACCAGGGTGCCGCCGTGCGCGAAGGCGCCCCACATCTCCCACACCGACACGTCGAAGGCGTAGGAGTGGAACCAGGTCCACACGTCGTCGCCGCCGAAGGCGAACTGCTCGCGGGTGGCTTCCAGGATCGCGACCACACTGCCGTGCGCGATGGTGACGCCCTTGGGGCGACCTGTGGAGCCGGAGGTGTAGATCACGTATGCCGGGTGCCCGGCGAGCAGCGGCGTGGTGCGCTCGGCGTCGGTCAGGTCGGCCGCGTCCCTGGCGGCGAGGTCCGCTTCGACGGCGCCGCCGCCGAGCAGGACCGGGGCGTCGTCGAACCGCGGCGGCAGGGACGCCGAGGCCGTCCCGGACGTGACCACCAGGGCGGGCCGTGCCTCCTCGAAGAGGGTCGCGATGCGCTCGGCCGGGTACGCCGGGTCCACCGGCAGGTAGGCCGCGCCGGTCTTGAGGACCGCCAGCAGCGCGACGGCCAGATCGGCGGAGCGGTCGAGCAGCACCGCGACCCGCTCCTCGGGGCCGGCGCCCCGGGTGCGCAACAGCCTGGCCAGCCGGTTGGCCCGGGCGTTCAGCTCCCGGTAGGTGACCCGGGTCTCGCCGTCCACCACGGCGATCGCGTCGGGCCGGCCGGCGGCCTGCGCCTCGAACAGCGCGACCAGGGTGGTGGTGGGCTCGGCCCCGACAGTGCCGCTCCACTCCGTGAGGAGCTGCTCGCGCTCGCCGGCGTCCAGCAGCCCGATCTCCCGGATCGGCGTGTCGGGGTCGGCCGCCACCGCCTCCAGGACCCGGGCCAGGCGCTCGGCGGCGGCACGGACCGTCGCCTCCTCGTAGAGGTCGGTACTGCCCTCGACCGTGACGGCGAGCTCGTCCGGGAGGCCGTGTTCGGTCCGCTGCCGGCCGAAGCCGATGGAGAGGTCGAACTTGGCCGTCCCGATGTGGACTTGCTCGGCGCTGACGGTGAGTCCGGGCAGTTCGAGCGGCCGGGTGTCGGCGTCCTCCAGGGTCAGCAGCACCTGGAAGAGCGGGTTGCGGCTGCTGGAGCGCTCCGGGTTGAGCTCCTCGACGACCCAGTCGAGCGGGACGTCCTGGTTGGCCCAGGCGGCGATGTCGGTCTCGCGGACCCGCTGGAGCAGGGCGCGGAAGGACGGGTTGCCCGCGGTGCTGGTGCGCAGCACGACGGTGTTGACGAAGAAGCCGACCAAGTCCTCCAGCGCCTCGTCGGAGCGGCCCTCGACCGGCACGCCGATCGGAACGTCCTCGCCGGCCCCGGTCCGCGACAGCAGGACGGCGGTCGCCGCCTGGACCACCATGAACAACGTCGTCCCGGTCTCCCGGGCGATCTCCAGCAGCCGGGAGTGGACCTGCCGGGAGCAGCTGACGGTGTGCGCCACCCCCTGGTACGAGGCGGTGACGGGCCGCGGGCGGTCCGGCCGGATCAGCGCCTCCTCCGGCAGACCGGCCAGGGCCTCCCGCCAGTGGGCCAGCTGTCTGGCGGCCTCGCTCGCCGGGTCCGAGGGGGTGCCGAGGAAGTCGCGCTGCCACGCGGCGTAGTCGCTGTACTGCACCGGCAGCGGCTCCCAGTCCGGGGCCCGGCCCTCGGTCCGTGCCCGGTAGGCCGCGGCCAGGTCGCGGAAGAGCGGCCCTTCCGAGGCGCCGTCGGTGGCGATGTGGTGGACCACCAGCAGCAGCACGTGCGTCCGCTCGCCCAGGGCCAGGAGGTGCGCCCGGAACGGCAGGTCCTTGGCGAGGTCGAACGGCACCCGGCCGAGCCGGACGAGGGTTTCGGCGGCGCCCGCCTCGACGGCCTCGGTCACCGGGAGCTCCACCCCGCCGTCCTCGACGTCGCGGACCCGTTGGTAGAGGGTGCCGTCGACGACCTCGAAGACCGTTCGCAGGGTCTCGTGGCGGGCGACCACGTCGCTCAGCGCGAGCCGGAGGGCCTCCCGGTCCAGTTCCCCCACCAGCCGCACCGCGCTCGGCACGTTGTAGGTCGGGGACAAGCCTTCCTGCCGGCTCAGAAACCACAGGCCTTGCTGCCTGACGGAGGGCGAGAACAAAGTTGAGCTCCAATTCCTCACGCCGGGCGACTGGCGTATCCGCCTCCTATTGCCCGGTTCCATTCGAGACGTCAGATTGACAACGCTAGGGCCCTCGACCGGTGGATTGCGGCACCTTCGGGGGCAGAAAGCAGGTGCCTGCGAACAGGTGACGGCCAGGACCGCAAGAGGCCGGGGAAATCCCGTTTCCCGGCCTTCCCCGGCACGAAATGGCCCGTCAGATCAGCACGGGGCCACGACCGTTGCGGTGGGCGGCGCTGCGCCTGCTGTCGAGGTGCACGTACACCCGGTGCAGCCAGCGGTCGCGGCCGTCGTAGCGCGGGGTGAAGTCGGTACGGCCGTGCACCACCAGGCGGTTGTCGATGAAGACCAGCTCGCCGGGTGCCAGGGTCAGTGAGGAGGAGACCTTGGTCAGCACCGTGCCCAGCCGCTCCATGGCCTCGGCGGCCTCGTCGTCCAGCGCGGTGGTGGCGTTGAAGTCGACCCGGATGTCCGGGTCCCGCACGTTGCCGCCGAGCACCGGGTGCGGTGCCGTGGCGTCGCCCGAGCCGAAGGACGGCGGTGCCTCGGTGACGAAGCGGGGGCTGTTGAGGACGGCGAGGTCCGCCTCGTCGAGCAGCGGCAACGCCTGGCGGATCGAGGAGACCAGGGTGCCGGCACGGCCGTCCCGGTCGGCCCGCAGGCACAGCAGGCCGACCAGGTCGGGGCGGTAGGGGTGGAAGGCGTTCTCGTTGTGCAGTTCCAGCGAGACCGAGCCGGCGTTGCTCTGCGACCCGGCGAGCGAGCGGACCGGGACCACGTCCTGGACCAGGGCGCCGTGCTTCTCGTCACGGTAGGCGATCACCTCGCCGAGCTGCTGGGCCAGCAGCATCGCCGCCGCGGAGGGGACCGCCGGGATCCGCTGGACCGAGTCCTTCACCGTCGGGGTGTCGGGCAGCGCGCTCTCGTCCACCGGCAGCCCGGCGATCGAGAGGATGCCGGCCGCCCCGGCGTCCTGTCGCAGGCCGCGCAGCGCCTCGATCAGCCGGACCGGCAGCCGGCAGCTGAGCCGGCGGGCCTCGACCAGCCAGTCGGGGTCGTCGAGCAGGCCCGGCGGGGTCCGGACGAGCTCCTCGGCCAGGCGGCGCAGGACGGCCCGTTCCTCGGCGGTGAGTGCCAGGCGAATCGCGTCCACGGACACGGGTTCGGGTGCAATGGCGGTCACACTGGTGCCTCTCGTCTGGAGGTGCGGGAGCGTCACGGCTCAAGTCGGCTTCGCAGCTGCCGGACGTCGACCTTGCCGTTGGCGGTCAACGGGAAGCGGTCGACCGTCACGAAGCTGGTGGGGATCATGTACTCGGGCAGGCGTCCGCCGAGGTGCTCGCGCAGGCTCGCGGCCTCGGGCTCGGCCCCCGTCTCGGGCAGCACGAAGGCCGCCAGGCTCTGGGTGCGGGCGTCCGGGTCGGCGGCGATCACCACGACCTCGGCGACGCCGGGGTGGTGGCGCAGCTGCTCCTGGATCTCCCCCGGCTCGACCCGGTAGCCGCGGATCTTGATCTGGTGGTCGACCCGGCCGAGGAACTCCAGCGAGCCGTCCGGCAGCCAGCGGGCCCGGTCGCCGGTCTTGTAGAGGCGCGCGCCGGGCGGGCCGTACGGGTCGGGCAGGAAGCGCTCCTCGGTCAGCTCGGGCCGGTGCAGATAGCCGCGTGCCACGCCCGCGCCGCCGATGTGGACCTCGCCCGCGACACCGACCGGGAGCGGCTCCAGCCGGTCGGTGAGGACGTACATGGTGGTGTTCGGGATCGGGTTGCCGAGCGGCACCAGGACGTTGCCCGGCGGCTCGGTGACGACGTACCCGGAGTTCCCGATGGTGATCTCGGTGGGGCCGTACTCGGTCGCGACGGCGGTGCCGTCGGGGCCGGCCGCCGCGATCCAGCGGCCGGCCAGGTCGGCGGTGAAGGCGTCGCCGGCCGCGATCGCGATGCCGGCCAGGTCCCGGGTCTCCTCCGGGGTGAGGTCGAGGCTGAGCAGGTCCAGCTGGCCGGGGGTCATCTTCAGGAAGCTGTACGGCCCGCCGGCGACCAGGTGCTCGCCCAGGTCAGCGATCGGCAGCGGGTCCGGGAGGAGGTGGACCGGCTGACCGGCGAGCAGCGGGCTGAACAGGTTCGGGATGCCGAGGTCGAAGGAGATCGAGGAGAAGGCGGCGGAGCCGCCGGTGCCCCGGCCGGCGTACGCGGTCGCCGCCCACAGCAGGTAGTTGGCCAGGCCCCGGTGTTCGACCATCACGCCCTTGGGTGCGCCGGTGGAGCCGGAGGTGTAGATGACGTAGGCGAGCCGGTGCGGGTCGGCCGGGGTGTCCGGGAGATTCGACGGCTGGGCCTCGATCGCGGCCCGGTCCTCGTCCACGAGCACGCTCCGGACGCCGTCCACCGGTTCGAGCAGCGGCAGCTGCGCGGTCTCGGTGACCACCATCGCGCAGCCGGCGGTCTCGACCATCAGCCGGAGCCGCTCGGGCGGCAGGTCCGGGTCGAGCGGCAGGTAGCCGGCGCCGGAGCGCCACACCCCGATGAAGGCCGGCAGCAGGTCCGGGCCGCGGCGCAGGCAGACCCCGACCAGGGTGTCGGGCTCGGCGCCGAGGTCCATCAGGTGGTGGGCGATCCGGTTGGCCCGCTCGTCCAGCTCGCGGAAGGTCAGTGCGCCCCGGTCCGAGCGGACGGCCACCGCGTCCGGGGTGCGGCGGGCCTGGGCGTGGATCAGCGCGTCGACCGTGTCCGTTCCGTGGTCGACCGTGTCACCGGACGCCCAGGTGTGCAGCACCAGCTGCCGCTCCCCGGCCGGAAGCCGGGCGGCCAGGGCGTCGCCGTCGGGGTCCGCGGCCATGGCCTCCAGCACCAGCCGGTACATCGCCGCCAGGACCGCGAACCGGGCGGGCGCGACGGCCCCGGCGCGGGCCGTCAGCCGCAACCGTTCGTCCTCGGGGGCGACCAGCAGTCCGTACGCCGTTCCGGGCTCGGCGGCCGCGGCGAACAGGACCTGGTCGGGGCGGGTGGCGCCCCGACCGGCGGAGGCTGCGGCGCTCTCCTCGCCGGAGCGCAGGTCCTTGACGACGTGCTGGAGCAACAGTCGCCAGGTCTCGGCGTCCCGGTGCACCTCGACGGCGACGGCCCGGCCGTGCCCGGGAAGGGCGACGTCGGTGCTCAGCCCCCGGTCCTCGGTCAGCATGCCGAGCACCTTGACGTGTGCGGCGAGCAACACCTCGCCGACGGTCGCCCCGCAGGTCTCGGCCAGTGCGGCCAGGCCGTCGGCGAGATCGGTGAACTCGACGGCGGTCTCGGCGGGTTCGCCGCCGGTGTGCTCGGGCTGCCAGGCGGTGGGCAGGGTCAGTGTGACGCTCAATGCGGTCTCTCCTCGTGGTCGCACCGCGGCACGCGCGCGACGTGCTGTCTACTGGAAGGCCGGAGTCGCCCGCGCGGGCGGCTCCTCGCCCGGCCGGACGCCGGACAGCGCGTGGGCCGCGATCGCGTCGGCGTCCCGGACGTAGTCGCCCCACGGGCCAGGGCGGCCGAAGCCGACCTGGGTGAACCAGCGCGTGTTCTCGGTGGGCACCCCGAGGACGTACAGGCCGGTGTCGGGCAGGCCCGCGCCGTCCACCGGGTGGAACGGGGCCGTGGTGACCGCCACCCCGCCGGTGCGGAAGGCGTGCTTCGCGTCCCGGTTGACGAACTCGGTCCACAGGCCGCGCCCCCGGAGGTTCCGGGTCAGCTCCGCCGGGTCGCGGCCGAGGTCCGGCACCGGGACGCGGGCGTCGACCACGTGGTCGACCGGCGTTCCCGAGCCCGCCACCCGGGGCGAGGAGACGGTGAACCGGCCGAGGCCCGGATCGGCGGCGATCCGCACCTCGGGGCCGACCACGCGGAGCACGCCGGCCGCCATCAGCGCCAGCGCCTGCCGCAGCCGGACCGGCGGTGGCCCGGCCACCAGCACCGAGCTGACCGGCACGAACGAGCCGAGGAACGCCTCCCGGTGTGAAGCCGGGTCGAGCCCGCCGAAGTCGACGCACTCGCGCATCACCCAGCGGGTGTCGCGGACGACGTCGAGCGCGGCCATCAGCGGCGACCCGGTGTTGCCGCGCTCGGCCTCCCGGACGCTCTCGCGCAGCAGCGCGGCCAGCGTGCGGTCGAACTCCTCGGGCCCGCGGAAGGTCCGCCCGGCGAACGGACGGGCCTGCGCCTCCAGGTCGAGCGGGGGCAACCCGGCGGCGCCGTGACGGGCGGCGATCGCCCGGACGTCCGGCGGCCCGGCGGCGCCGGCGAGGGCCACCTCCTCGGTGAACTCCTCGGCGGCGCCCGGCCCGTGCGAGTGGCGCAGCGCCGTCGCGTAGTAGACCAGGTCGACCTCGGCGGTCAGCCAGGGCAGCACGTCGGCCGTGAAGTCCAGCACCGGCCCGGCCGCCCGGCGGCGGACCCGGTCCGGGGTGAAGAGGACCGGCTTGAAGGAGTACCCGGGCGGCCGGTTGTTGTCGCCCTTGGCCAGCAGCGGCAGCCCGCTGCGCGAACCGGCCAGCAGGACGGGCTCCGCACCGCTGGGCCGGTACTCCAGCTCGCCGTCCGCCTCCTCGGTGAACCGGCCGCCCCGGCCGACCGTGAGGGCGGCCATGACGTCGTAGAAGGACAGCCCGAGCCCCAGCACGCCCACGGCCGCGCCGGCCGGGATGGCGTCGAGGGACATCTCGGCGGGCGAGTCGCCCCGGATCCAGCCGAGACCGGGGCGGTCCGCGGCGAAGTCGAGGAGTTCCCGCTCGGTCCGCTCCGCCGGCGCCGGCCCGGCGTGGCCGGTGACCAGGACCACCCGGTCCGCGTCCAGGCGGCCCCCGCCGGCCATGGTCAGGCGGTAGCCGCCGCCGCGCGGTTCGAGGTCGGTCACGGCGGCGCGCACGCGGGTCAGCCGGACGTGTGCCGGCAGGCCCGCCTCGATCGCGTCCAGGGCGAAGCTCAGGTAGCGGCCGTACACCGCCCGGGGTGCGTAGCCCTCCGGCCCCGGGTAGCCGGGGACGCCGGCGGACCACCACTGCGCGAAGGTCGGCCCCGCCCCGGCCCGGGCCGGCCCGTCGTCCGCTGCTCCGGAGAACGCGGAGATCAGGCCGACCGGAGTGTTCATCAGGAACCACTCCGGCTGGTCGGTGCGGTAGATCCGCCCGCAGCCCACCTCCACCGCGTCGATCAGGTGCAGTTCCACCGGCCGGTCTCCGGGCTGCTCGCCGAGCCGGGCCACCAGGCGCTCGGTCACGGTCAGCCCGCGCGGGCCGCTGCCGACGACGGCTATCCGCCAGGGTCGCGTCAAGGGAATCCCCCTCCCGAGGGCAGAGAAAGTCGGATCCGGGTGATGCCGGCTCAGGCGTGGCAGGTGAGCGGCTTGCCGCCGTTGTAGACGACCATGTCCCGGTAGGCGGCAGCGGTGTCGATCCTGGCGCCGGGCGGGGTACCGTCCAGCTCCGCGTACGCGCGGTGCAGGTTGCCGACGATCCGCTCGACGTCCAGCCATTCGTAGTACTCGCCGAGGTCGCTCTCGAAGGCGGCCTCCAGCGGGCTCAACCCGGCGTCCTTGGCCTCGCGGGCGATCGTCTGCACGGTGCGCAGGTAGCCGAGCGCCTCGTCGATCACCTCGGGCCCGCAGACCGGGCCGTGGCCGGGCACGATGGTCTGCGCGTCCAGCGGGCGAACCACCTTGTCCAGCACCTCGATCGCCCCGCTGACCGAGCCCATCAGCACGAACGGCGCGCCGCCCTTGAAGAGCAGGTCACCCGCGAACAGAACGGACCGGTCCGGCAGGTGGACGACCGAGTCGTTGGTGGTGTGCGCCGGGCCCCCCACGTGCCGCACGTCGCAGCGCAGTTCGTCCGACCAGAGCGTCACCCCGTCGGTGTAGGTGAGGAACGGCGGTGCCAGCTCGAACTCGCCGAAATCGATCTCGTTCCACACGCCCCGGTTGTACGGCCGCCCGAAGGCCATCACCTCGGCCCTCGCCTGCTCGTGCCCGATGATCGTGGCACCGGGGAGCAGGTAGTTGCCGAAGGTGTGGTCGGCGTGGTGATGGGTGTTCACCAGGGTGCGGATCGGCCCCCTGGTCACCCCGGCGACCGCGTCGAGGTAGGCGCGCGTACGGCTCTCGGTGGCACACGTGTCGATGCTGATGACGCCCTGACGGCCGACCAGGAAGGCGGTGTTGTTGAGGAACCAGCTGCCGTCCGGCTGGACGTACGCGAACACGCCCTCGCTGACCTCGACCGTCTGCGGCACGCCGCTGAGCGTCACTTCCGACCGCCTGCCACGACCGGGACGCTGCCCTTGGTGGACGGGAAGCCCGCCAGCTCGGTGCCCAGGCCCTGCGCCTTGGCGCTGCGGTAGGCGTACGCGGCCACCGCGACGTCCTGCAGCGGCGAGCCCACGGACTTGAACAGCGTGCGGGCCGGCCTGGGGGCGTCGGCGGGACGGCTGCACAGCTCGGCGAGCGTGATCACCCGCCCGGTGTCCAGGGTGCCGGCCTTGACGGCGGCGATGGCGTCGCCGGACTCCTCCAGTGCCTGCAAGCGGTCCACCACGATGAGTCCGGGCGCGCGCCACACCTCGGCGTCCAGCTCCCGCTCCTCGGGCAGGGTCGAGCCGGTGGAGCTGATGTGGACGGTCTCGGGGATCCAGTCCGCGTGGAAGGCCGGACCGTTGCCACCGGTGTTGGTCGCCACCAGGATCAGGTCGGCGTCCTGCACGGCGGTGGCGCCGTCCGCGACCGGTTCGATCTCCACGCCGAGGCGCTCGGAGAGGTCAGCGGCGAATCCGTCGCGCCGCTCCTTGCGCGGGCTGTGTACGGAGATCCGCTCCAGGTCCAGCAACTGGCTGATGACGGTGGCCTGCATGCGTGCCTCGGCGCCGGAGCCGATGATGCCGACCTTCCTGGCGTTCGGCGCCAGCTTGGCGGCGGCCAGGCAGGCGGTGGAGGCGGTGCGCAGGACGGTGAGGTGGTTGCCGTCCACGGCGGCCAGGAACTCACCGGTACCGATGTCGAAGAGGTTGACCTGGAACCGGACGGTGCTGCCGACCAGGTGGAACTCCTTGTAACCGACCACGCCGAGGCCCGGCAGCGCGGCGGCCATGAGCCGCAGCCAGCCCCCTTCGAAGCGGAGGTTGACCCGCTCGGTGATCGCCGTGTTGCCGGCGTGGTCCTCCCGGTAGGCCTCGTCCAGCGCGTTCAGTACACCCTTGACGTCGGTCGCCCGGCGGACGTCCTGGTCGGTGAGAATGATTGCCATCTTTTCGTCTCTCTCTGGAGCTTGTGCACGCGTCAGCGGCGTCGGTCAGCCGGTCGGTCCCGCGCCCGCCGTCGGCGCGCCGCGCAGCAGGGCGGAGACCAGTTCCGACGCCTCGTCCAGCACGAAGTGGCTGGTCGGGTACATGTGCAGCGAGAACGGCCGGGTGGTCTCCCATCGCCAGGCCGCCATGGACTCGTAGGTCACGAAGTGGTCGTGCATGCCGCCGGCGACGACGATCGGGACGTCGAGCGGCGGCTCGGGGGCGTACGGCGCCCGTTCGATCAGCCGGTAGTCGGCCCGCAGCACGGGTTCGAACATCTCCATCAGGTCGGGGTCGCCGAGGACCTCCGGCGCCACGCCGCCGTACGACGCCACCTGTTCGAAGAGCTCCTCGCGGGGCAGTAGATGGAGCGGCGACTCGACCGAGCGCACGGCCGGCGCCTCGATCGACGAGACGACCAGCAGCTCCGGCTGCGGCCGGCCCCGCGCGCGCAGCCAGCGCGCGAACTCGAAGGCCACCAGGCTGCCGGAACAGTGCCCGAACAGCACGAACCGCCCCTGCGTCACCGGTGCCAGGACGCTGCCCAGCGTCTCCAGAAGGTCCGGCATCTCCTCGATCGGCGGCTCGTCCAGCCGGTTCTCCCTCCCGGGGAACCGGACGGCGCACAACTCGGCGCCGGCCGGGAGCCGGCCCGCCCATTCGTTGTAGATCGAGGCCCCGGCACCGATGTGCGGGAAGCAGATCACCCGTACGTCCGGCTCGGCCACCGGGCGCGGCCTCACGACCCACTTCCGGTTGACCAGTGTGCCCATCATGAGTTCCTCCGCGCGAACAACGTGAAGACATCGGTGCCGCGGTACTCCTCGGGCTGCTCCACCGTGGTCGTCATGCCGTGGGCGGTGAACAGTTCGACGGCCGCGGCCAACCGGCCTTCGCCCTCGACCTCGACGGCAGCCAGATGGACCTTCGGCCACAGCTCGTCGCCGATGCCGCCCAGCACCTCCAGCTCGAAGCCCTCGACATCGATCTTCAGGAAGTCGATGCGGTCGATGCCGAGGCTCGTCGCCGTCTCATCGAGCCGCACCACCTCGCACGAGACCTTCCGGACCTCCTCGAAGCGGCCGGCGAGGATCTCCTCGGTCTCCTCGACCAACACCGCGCGGCGCTCCTCGTCGTCGAGGCCGGCCGCGACGTTCCTGATGTAGGAGCGGACCAGTTCCTTGTCCTCGGCAGGATCCGCGTCGAATCCGGACATCATCGTGTACTGCGGGTAGAAGGTCAGCTCACGCCGCTCCGGAACGGAGCCGACGGCCTGGTTGAGAGCCGTGACGTTGGAAAGCCCCGCGACATTTCCGGAGAGCAACCGGAAGACCTCCGGAGCGGGCTCGAAGGAGAATATCCGGGCGGTCGGCCACTGCTGCGAGGCGAACAGCGTGAACATCCCCAGATTGGCCCCGACATCGACGATGACCGGGTTCTCCGGGAGCGGTTTGCCGTCCGGCGGCAGGTAGACCTCGTCCTCGAAGATCTCCTTGTACAGATACTCGGCCTCGTTGCGGTTGAGGCACCGCACCACCAGCCCGTTCGGAAGGCGCTGCTCGTACGTCATGTGAGCAACTCCGCCTTCATCACGTCGGCCACCCCGGGATCGGCGAGCAACGGCCCGAACCATTCGAGGCCGTAGTCGAACCGGTGCGTCCGGCATTCCGCGGCCACCGGGCCCCAGATCCGCTCGGCGGCGTCGGCCTCCTTCTCGTCCTGGAGCAGGACGACGGGGACGTCGCAGGCCTGCGGCCGGTAGCGGCTCAGCGCCCACGCGATCCCGGCCGCCACCCGCTGGAGCCGCGCCAGGTCGGCCGCCCCGGTGTCCGCCCCGTACCAGCCCTCCCGGCTCAGCACGGCGAGCACCTGCGCCGCGTCCTCCTCGCCGCCGAGGCCGAACCGCTTTGCCACCAGGGCCAGGCGGCGGCGCAGCGCGAGGTCGAAGTCGACCGGCGAAGCCGGCAGCGCGGCCGGCTTGATCAGCACCACCCGGGCCACCTGCCGCGCGTGCGCGCGCAGTTGCCGCGCCAGCTCGAAGGCGACCACGGCGCCGCTGCCGACGCCGACCAGGTGGTACGGGCCCGCCGGCTGGACGGCCAGCAGCTCGCCGACGAACCGCTCGGCCAGCTCGGGCACGGTCGCCGTCCACGGCTCGGCACCCGGGTCGTGCTCCAGCGACAGCGCGTACACCGGGCGGCCGGTCTCCCAGCCGCGCGCGGCCTCGCGCTCGATGTCGGAGAACTGCTCGGAGAGGACGAGGAACAGCGGCTCCCCGGCGCCGTCCGCGACGAGCGTGGTCAGGGCCGGCCCGCCGTGCTCCGGCGCGGGGCCGGACTCCGCCAGCACGGCCGGCACCGGAATCCCGGTCGACGGATCCACGGCCCCGACACCGCCCACCGTCAGGCTTTCGGCCAGCCGGGCCGGTGTGGGATTCCGAAACACCGCCGAGCTTCGCACGGATATTCCGCGCTGCCGTGCGGCAATGACGACGTCGACCACCTTGAGCGAATTCCCGCCCAGATCGAAGAAATCGTCGTGCGGCTGGGCCGTGACGCCGAGGACGCCCGCCCAGATGTCACAGAGTTCTTGCTCGATCACCCGACACGATTTATTTTCTCCGGTCACTTGACGGACAGTAGGAGATCGCCGCAGCCGTCATCGGCAAGTCAACGGGCAACTGACCGGCAATCGGTGTCCGCCCGTTCACCGGGCGAAACACCCTCGGCCGGCGCCCACGGGAGCCTCCGTGCCGAGTGTCCGATCGGCCTCCGTGGTGGGCGGGCCCGACGTCGGGGGGACGGCGTCAGGCCGACACCGCCGACCGCGTGGGCTCCGACACCTCGCCCGCCGAACCGTGACCGCGCAGGCGGTCCATCTCCCGCCACTCCGGGCGGAGGCCGGCGAGCGTGGTGGTGGCGAAGTACAGACCGCCACAGGCGAGCAGCACGGGTATCAGGCCGGTGAGGGCGACGGCGGCACCGGCGAGGAGGCCACCGAGGGGGATGCCGGCCCAGGCCAGGGAGTCGCCGAGGGCGCCGACGCGGCCGAGCAGGTGGCGCGGCACCCGTTCGAACAGCATCGCTCCGAGGATCGGGTTGAGGAAGCCGGAGCCGAACCCGCCCACCGCGAAGACGGCGAGCACGACGCCCATCGGTGCGTCCATGGCAAGGACCAGGAACCTCGGGGCCCCGCAGAGCAGGAAGCCGGTGAAGAAGACGATCCGGCGTGGGAGCCGGTGGGCGAACGCCGCCGCTATCAGGCTGCCGCCGACCGCGGCGATCCCCCAGGCACTGCCGGTCAGGCCGATGGCCGCCGGGCCGCCGCCGGACTCCTGCGCCCAGACCGGCACCAGGACCGTCATGAACGCGGCGTCCAGCAGGTTGGTCACACCGATCATCACGATCACGGTGAGCATCAGCGGCTCGCCGCGCACGAAGGTGAAGCCCTCTCGGAACATCCGCCAGTAGCCGGCCCGCTGCTCCGGCTCGCCCTCCCCCGCCGGCTGCGGGGCGGCGGCCGCCCGGCCCATGCCGCGCGGCAGTACGAGCGCGATGACGAGCGAGCCCAGGGCGAACGCGACCGCGTTGACCGTCAGACCGGCCATCGGGCCGAGCAGCGCGATCAGCCCGCCGCCGATCGCCGGGCCGACCGTGGAGGCCAGCCGCTCGGTGACCCCGGAGAGCCCGGTGGCCCGCTCCAGCGGTACGCGCGCACGGTCGGCCGCCTCGGGGACCATCACCTCCTTGGCCAAGTCCCCCGGGCCGCGGACCGCTCCGACCAGCCCGACCATGACCAGCAGCAGCCAGAACGGCAGCGCCCCCAGGCCGTGCAGCAACGGGATCAGGCCGGCCGCAACAGCGCTCACCGCATCCGTCGTCCAGGAGATGACCCGCGGGCCCAGCCGGTCGATGACCGGCCCGGCAAGCGCCTTGACCAGGACGTACGGCGTCATCTCCACGAAGGCGACGACGCCCGTCATGGTGGCGCTGCCGGTGGTCGCGAGGACGAACCAGGGCAGGGCGATCGCCGAGACCCGCGTCCCCGTCAGGGAGATCGCCATCGCCCCGAGCACCCCGGCCAGCGGCCGAACCGTGCGCGGAGCGGCGGACCGGGAAGCCGCAGCCGGGACGGTGCTCACTTCGGCCCCTCCGATGCGTCCGCCTCCGGCTCGCCCGCGGGGTCGGGCAGCACCTGGAGCACCACCGAGACCCGCTCGGCCCCCGCCGGCACCGCCTCGGGCTCGGCCGTGGACTCGGACTCGGAGTCCGACTCGGGCCCCGCGGCCCGGCGGTAGCGCGCGACCACCTCCGCCACCTCCTCGGCGAGGCGGCGCGCCTCCTCCGGCGTCAGCCGCAGCGACCAGTCGCTGAAGTCGAAGGAGTGCCGCCACTCCCGCGGCATGGTCTCGAAGGAGTTCAGCGCGCGCTGGGTGGTCAGCGCGTTGGCGGCGACGACCGACCGCAGGTAGGCGAACGCGGCCTCGGGCTCCTCGTCGGCCAAGTCCCGATCCGCGAACCAGGTCACCTGGTGGAGCGGCTTCCACCACCGCTCACGGGCGTTTCCGCGCTCCGTGTCCTCCGCGACGAAGCCGGCAGCCGCCAGCTGGCGCAGGTGGTAGCTGGTCGCGCCCGACGTCAGCCCCATCCGCTCGGCGAGCATCGTCGCCGTGGACGGCCCGTGCCGGCGCAGCAGCCCGACCAGTTGCACGCGCACGGGGTGGGCGAGGGCCCGCAGGCCCTTGGCGTCGAGGACGACGACATCGGTCTGCGGCTCCGGGCTGTGCGGCCACTTCTGCTCTTCGGTCATGGCAGCAGCGTAGAACCGCAAACACTTCTTCGCAAAGGGTTATTTGCAAACAAGTCTTGGCGATCTTCCGAGTGCCGGGCCGGGCCGATCGGTACCGGATGGTGCTGGCGGTGACGGTCAGTCGCGGGCCACCGCCAGGATCAGGACCACGGTGATGCCGCCGCCCGGGGTCGGCTCCACCGCCAGCCGACCGCCTGCCGCGCGGATCAGCCCGTAGCCGGCCGGCCCCACCGGACCGTCCGGGCGCATCCCGGCGAGCAACCACTCACGGGCCTCCGGGAGTTCACACGGCCCGCGGTCCACCACCCTCAGCTCCACCCGGGCCCGGTCCGTCACCGCACCCGCCGGCCCCGCCACACCGTCCGGCCCCGGCGCCCGACCACGAACGGCCCGCACGGCCCCCGACCCACCCGGGCCGCCCGCACCGCCGACGCCGCCCCAGCCGCCCGAACCCCTCCGGCCGGACACCGCGTCGACCCGGACCAGCACCCGGTCCCCCGCCGGGCTGCGCCGGATCGCATGGTCGACCAGCCCGGCCAGCGCGGACTCCAGCCGCCGGGCGTCCACGGCCACCACCGGCAGGCCGGCCGGTATCCGCGTCGAGACCGACGCCGCCCGGCCGCCGCCCCGCAGCACCCGCTGCACCACCTCGGCCACCTGGACGTGCTGAGCCTGCGGATTGCAGCCCTCCGTGCGCTCCGTCCACCGCACCCGCTCCAGTTCGGGCCTGCTGAGTGCCCGCGGTGCGGCCATCTCCCCAGGCGGCCGGCCCGGACCGCCCGCACCGCCGGACCCGGCGCCACCGAACCCGCCCGCGCCGCCGGCGCCGTCCGCACCGCCCCCGGAGCCGCCGTCCCGGCCACCGCCGAATCCGCCACCCCGGCCGCTGCCGCCGCGCCCGGCCGCCCCGGAGCCACCCGGGCCGCCGAGTCCGCCGAACGCACCCAGCCCGCCGAGCACCCGGGCACCCGACGCGACATAGCCCCAGAGCTTCCCGCGTGCCATCGCCCTGCCCCTCGTGCGTCGCCGGCCGCCGCCGCCGAACGCGCGGCAGGCCGGACAGGGCCGCGTTCCGGGCCCCTCCGCCAAGCCTGCGCCTCCGCCACCCGGGTGACAATCCGGCTCATGGACGCAAATCGGCCACCACACCCCGCCGGTCGGCGGGTACCGCCCCGGCCGACCGACGGGGCCGGGCCACCGGACACCCGCCCGACGGAACGCCCCGGGACACGTCCACCCCGGACACCACCCCGCCCGGTACTGCCTGCCCGGAACGCCGCCTGCCTGGAACGCGCCGCCCTCCGCCCACCCGGCCCGATCAGACCGCCGAACCTAGACTGACCCCATGACCCGGCTCAACGACCAGGTCCAGGAGCTGCTCCAGGAGTACGCCGACCTGATCTCGATCACCGGCGGGGACGCCTTCCGGGCCCGCGCCTACGAGAAGGCCGCCCGCGCCGTGGGCGGTTACCCGGAGGACGTCGCCGGGCTGGACGCCAAGGGCCTCCAGCAGATCCCCGGCGTCGGAAAGTCCACCGCCGAGAAGGTCGCCCAGTACCTCGCCACCGGCCGGATGGAGGCGCTGGAGACGCTGCGCGCCGCGATCCCACCCGGCGTCCGCGAGATGATGGCCGTCCCCAGCGTGGGCCCCAAACGCGCCCTCGCCCTCTACCGTGATCTGGACATCGCCTCGGTCGACCAACTCGCCGAGGCGATCCGCGCGGACCGGCTGAGCGGGGTGGCCGGATTCGGCGAGCGCAGCGGCGAGAAGATCCTGCACGGCATCGAGCTGATGCGGCAGTCCGGCGGGCGGACGCTGCTCGACGCGGCCACCGAGCAGGCCGAGCAGATCGTCGCGGCGATCGCGGCCGTGCCGGGCTGCACCCGCTGCGCGTACGCGGGTTCGCTGCGCCGGATGCGCGAGACCGTCGGCGACATCGACGTGCTCGCCACCGCGGAGGACTCGGCGCCGCTGATGGCCGCGCTCACCGAACTCCCGTACGTGGCCGAGGTGATCGTGCGCGGCCCGACCAAGACCTCGGTCCGCACGGCCAAGGGCCTCCAGGTGGATCTGCGGGTGGTGCCGGAGGGGGACTGGGGTGCGGCGCTGGCCTACTTCACCGGCTCCAAGGCCCACAACATCAAGCTCCGGACCATGGCCGTCCGGGCCGGCCTGAAGCTCTCCGAGTACGGGCTGTTCGAAGCCGAGAACGCCAAGGACGCCGAGCAGGCCGAGGATGCCGACAGCAGGGCCAACGACACCAGCACCGGCGGCGACAGTAGCGCGGACGGCACGAAGGTGGCCTCGGCCACCGAGGAGGAGGTCTACGCGGCGCTCGGGCTGCCGTGGATCGCGCCGCCGCTGCGCGAGGACCGGGGCGAGGTCGAGGCGGCGCTGCGCGGCGAACTGCCGGAGCTGGTCACGGAGGCGGACCTCCGCGGCGACCTGCACACCCACACCAACCTCACCGACGGGCTGGCCACCCTGGAGGAGATGATCGACACGGCGGCCGCGCGCGGCTACACGTACTACGCCGTGACCGACCATGCGCCCGACCTGGTCATGCAGCGGATGACCGACGAGAAGATGCTCGCCCAACGCGAGCAGCTGCGCGAACTCGCCGGCCGGCACAGGCGGATGCGCCTGCTGCACGGCACCGAGCTGAACATCGGCCCGGACGGCGGAGTGGACTGGCCCGCCGAGTTCCTCGCCGGCTTCGACGTCTGCGTGGCCTCCGTCCACTCGCACTTCGGCGCCGACCGGGCCACCCAGACCCGTCGGCTGGTCCGAGCCTGCGAAAATCCGTACGTACACATCATCGGCCACCTCACCACCCGCCGGATCGGCCGGCGCGGGCCGATCGACGTCGACCTGGACGCGGTCTTCGAAGCCGCCGCCCGCACCGGCACCGCGATCGAGATCAACAGCTCCCCGCAACGGCTCGACCTTCGCGACGAGGACGTGCTGCGGGCGAAGCGGTACGGCGTGAGGTTCGCGATCGACAGCGACGCCCACGCCACCGGCCACCTCGCCTACCCGCAGTACGGGATCGGCACCGCCCAGCGGGCCTGGCTGACCGCCGAGGACGTGATCAACACCTGGCCGTGGCAACGGCTGAAGCGGTTCCTGCGCAAGGACGCGCTGCGATAGCGGGCGTCCTTCTTGAACAGCCCGAGCAGCCCCGGGCAGTCCTGGGCAGTCCCGGGCAGTCCCCGAACAGCCGCCGAACAGCCCCGCCGGCCGATCTCCCGACCCCGTACCCGACCTGCACACTTTGCCCGATTTCGCACCGGAAAACTCTGGTGCAACCGGTACGGGAGGAGCATCATGGAGGTGGACCTGCGAGGTAGATGAGGGAGTTCGACCGCAGGAGGCAGTGGCGACAGATCGAGACGGATCAGGGTCTGCCGCTGGTACCTCGGTCGACGATCGAACTGTGAGGCCGGAGGACGCGACGTCCGGAGGCCACCCCCGCCTCGCAGGTTCCCCGTGCCCGCACTCCCCGCCCTTCCCGCCTTCCCCGCCCGAACCGGCAGGCAATCCGCGAGATGCAGGCACCACTACACGGTCGGGACCGCGTACCCCATCTCCCAGGCGTGCACGGCAATGCCGACCCGGTTCTGCACGCCCAGCTTCCGCTGGATGCTGGCGACATGCGTCTTCACCGTGCCCGGCGAGATGAACAGCTCGGCGGCGATGTCCGCGTTGGTCCGGCCCGCGGCGACGTGACCGGCGATCTCCACCTCCCGGTCGGTGAGCGGCACAACAGGACCACGACGGCTCTCCGGGCGCCGGGGCGCCGTCACGTGCTTCAGCAGCCGGACGGTGACGGACGGGCTGATCAGGCTCTCCCCGCTCGCCGCCGCCCGCACCGCCTCGGCCAGCAGAGCCGGCCCGGACCGCTTCAACAGGAAGCCCGACGCCCCGTGCTGAAGAGCCGGGTAGACGTACTCGTCGAGATCGAAGGTGGTCAGCACCACGACCCGCACCGGTGTGACGGCACCCGGCCCGGCCAGCCGCCGGGTCAGCTCCAGGCCGTCCATCCGGGGCATCCGGATGTCGACCAGCGCGACGTCCGGGCGCAGCTGCCCGGCGAGTTCGAGCGCGGCGGCGCCGTCGGCGGCCTCGCCGACCACGGTGATGTCGGGCTGCGCCTCCAGGATCCGCCGCACGCTCCGGCGGACCGCCTCCTGGTCGTCCGCGATCAGCGTGCGGATCGGAGCCTGCGCGGCCACCGACGGCTCGGCGCCGGCCACGACCGCGGGCGCGGCACCCGGCGACGCCGCAACGGGCAGCGCGGCATGCACCGCAGCAGACACCGAATCCTTCGGGCTGCGCTCCGGATGGGGACTCGTCACGGGGAGCAGTCTCGCACGGTGACGGCAACCAGTGCGGCGAGGGCGACCAACGCGACTACGGCGGCAAGCACCCGCCGGACGGGCCCCGCCAGCCCCGATACCGCCGGTCACCCCTGCCGAACGGCCTACTCACCAACTACCCCGCCGGCCACCCCACCGGCTCCCGCAGCAGCTACCGCACCGGCAGCTCGCAGCTGATCCGCCAGCCCGACGGCCGGTGCGGACCCGCGTCGAGCGTCCCGCCGTGGGCGGCCACCCGCTCGGCCAGGCCGGCCAGTCCGGTACCGCCGCTGCCCGGGAGCCGGCGCAGCAGCCCCTTCGGGCCTCCCCCGCGCCCACCGTCGTCCGTCACCGACACCTCCACCGACCGGGCCGCCACCCCGGCAGCCCCGCCCCCACCACGCGAACCACCCAAGCCGTAGGACCCACCCGTACCCGCCGTCCCCGCCGCACCGCCCACAATCGCCACCCGCACGATCACCTCCGCCGCATCCGGTGCATATCGCCGCACATTGGTCAGCCCCTCCAGCACGGCGGCGTACGCGGTGGCCTCGGCCTCGCGCGACAGCAGCCCGGCGGCCTCCGGCACCAGCTCGACGACGGCCCGGGTCGAACCGCCCCCCGAGAAGCGGCCGACCAACTCCGGCAGGTCGGCCAGCCCGTGCACCCGGGTCGCCCCGACCGCCCGGCCCTCCGCCACCTCGTCCGCCTGCGGGTCGCGCAGCGCGCCCACCATCGCGTCCATCGAGTCCAGCGCCCGCAGACCGGCCTCCTCCAGCCGGCGGAGCAGGGCCGCCGTCTCCGTCGCGTCCAGGCCGGGCAGCTGGCCGGCCTGCGCCTCCAGCACGATGCCGGTGATCTCGTGGGCGACGAAGTCGTGCAGCCCGCGGGCCACTTCGAGCCGCTGCTCGCGGCGGGCGCCGGCCACCGCCCGCTCCCGGCGGGCGTCCAGGGCCCGAAGGTAGAGGCCGGCCCCGGCCACGCCGATCGCCGGAAGGAGCGAGACCAGGACGGCGACGAGCGAACCGGTCCAGCCCGCCTCGGGCACCCGGAGGGTGAAGCGCAGCGGCACCAGCAGCCCGGCCAGGCCGACCGCCGCCCCGACCGGCCCCGCCCACCGGCCGGGCACCCGCCGCGCCACCCGGCCGAGCAGCACCAGAAGCGCAAGCCACTCGAACGGCAGCCAGAACGCGGGGAGGCGGTACGGGCCCGAGTAGCCCGCGTCCAGCACCAGTGAGGCGACCGCGACCGCACCCGCCGCCCCCGCCAGCGTCACCCGGCGGGACGGCCACGGCAGGAGCGCCACCGCCGCCGCGAGCGCGGCCATGGCGGCGACGAGCAACGCGGCCGCACGCTGGCCCTGGTGCGCCAGCACCACCGGCGCCAGCACGCCGAGCACGGCGGCGGCGGACAGCGGCCGGCGCAGCCGCGCCGCAACGGCGGCCGGGGGCCCGGCCGAAGCCGGTCGAACCGGGGCCGGCCGGGGCGGGACAGCCGCAGTGGACCGGCCGTCCGACGCCGGGGTTTCGGTACGCATGCGCCCGAGCCTACGGGTGCGGCCCCCACGCACCCGGGCCCAGCTCTCCCGGGGGAGGCCGGGATCCTCCCCGAGGTGGATCAGATCCCCACCACAGCAGGAGGCCTGACTGGGCATCAGATGAGAGATTGGTCCTCGTCCTGCCGAGGGACCCCCGCACGGAAGGGCCGAACACCATGAACACCCGCACCACCCCCACCGCCCACGCCGCCGCAACCACCGCCTGGACCGACTCCGCCTGGGCCTTCACCGCCCGCAGGACCACCGCCGCCGTGCAGTGCCTGCTCGCCGGCCTCGCACCCGCCTCTGCCCCCGGAGCCCGATGCGAAGCCCGGAGTGACCGGCAGGCCGGTGGTGATCAAACCGCCCCCTCGACGTGCGAGGGTCCCGCCCGAGAAGTCCGGAAGACCCGTCATCACCGAGGCATCATTGCTACACCGGGGCGCGGTACCGTTCCCCGGTGCCGACCACGGCAACTTCACCATACGGGCTGACCTCCCGACCCGACCGACCCGAAGGACCGCGCGATGCCCGACCACCGCCCGCCCGCCGGCGGCGCCTTCCGCGCCGCCCGCCCCCGGCCCGGCGCGTGTGTACCAGCGGACCCGGCGGCGGGCCAGGCACCGGTCCAGGCGGCAGGCTCTGCGGCCGCCCGATGACCCTCACCCCGCCCGACTACCGCCGACTCGCCACCGTCGGCCCGTACTTCGCGCTGAACGCCGCCAACGCGCCCACCGATACGCCGCCCCCGGGCTTCCGGCCGCTGCGCGAGCTCTACGCGGCGGAGCCGGACGGGTTGCTCGCCTCGCGGGTGAGGGAGGTCGCGAGACGGCTCGGTACCGGCGAACCCCGCGTGGCAGCCTCGATCCTGCACCTCGGACTGGCCGCCCGGTTCTGCTCGGTGAGCCTCGGCGCAGCCGTCCTGCTGGGCGTGGTCCCCTCGTTGGACCCCGACGGCGCGTACGTGCGCGTGCCGGAGCAGGGGCCGATCGACCTCTGGGCGCCGTACGAGCCCGGGCCGGCGGCAACTCGGACGACGGACGACGAAGCCCTGACCGAACGGCTCCACCGCGCGCTCGTCCAAGGCCAGTTGGCACCGCTCGCCGCCGCAGTCCGGGCCACGGTGCCGCTCTCGGAGCGGCTGCTCCACGGCAACGCCGCGTCCGCACTCGTGGGCGCGCTACGCATGCTCGGCGCCCACGCGGCTCCCGGCCGGGCCCGGGCGCTGGTCGCGGTGCTGCTCGACCGGCCGCCGCTGGCCGGCACCGGGACCTTGAACGACTCCGGCTTCCGGCGGAACAGCTGCTGCCTCTACTACCGCGTGGGCCCGGGCGCGGGCGTCTGCGGCGACTGCTGCTTCACCCGGCCGCCCCGCCGCACCTGAGCACCGGAGCGCAGGCACCGACGGCACGGCCACCGCCACCGCCGCACGCGATACCTCTGACATTGAAGGTCAAGCACGCATCCGGACGATCACCCAGCCCACCCCACCCACCATGCCCTCCACCGCAGGAGAGCCACCCCGGCCGGGGAGCAGGCCGATACCGGTCATGACCGCTCCGCCGGGAAGGCCGAGGACGCCGATCGGGAAGCCCCCGCGGAGTCCGTCAGCTCCAGGTGCCCCCGCACCAGGTGGTGCACGCACGCGACGGTGTGCGCCTCCGCCGCCGCGCGGGCGCCGGGCCCGTCCCCGGCGCCCACCGCGACCAGGATCTCCCGGTGCTGTTCGGCGAACCGCTCCCGGTCGGGCGCGTAGGGCGCCGGCAGCCAGAGCAGCGGCCCGATTTCGGCCTGGAGCCGGACGGCGAGCTGGGTGAGGCGCACCGACTGGGCGGCGACGGCGAGTTCGATGTGGAAGCGGGCGTCGGCGCGGCGCAGTTCGGCGGGGGTGCGGGCCTCCCGCAGCGCGGTGACCAGCCGGGTGAGGCGGTCGGCCAGGTCGGCGGGCGCGCGTTCGGCGGCGAGCCGGGCGGCGGTTCCGGCGACGGCCAGTTCCTCGTCCCCCAGGTCACGCAGCTCGACGGTGCCGAGTTCGCGCAGCCGGGCGAGCTGGAGGCGGTCGGATCCTTCCGCCGGGGTGCGGACGAAGCTGCCACCGTTGCGGCCGCGCCGGGTCTCGATCAGTCCGCCGTCGCGGAGCAGGGCGAGCGCCTCACGCAGGGTGCCGTTGGCGACGCCGAGCTGGTCGGCGAGGTCGTTCTCGCTGGGCAGTTGGTCG
Source organism: Kitasatospora sp. NPDC041988 (assembly GCF_055588525.1). NCBI lineage: Bacteria > Bacillati > Actinomycetota > Actinomycetes > Kitasatosporales > Streptomycetaceae > Kitasatospora > Kitasatospora sp. NPDC041988. The sequence goes on along the minus strand of NZ_JBVJCO010000005.1, from coordinate 53,601 downwards.
CCGTCGGCGACCAGGCCGAGGGCGATCGCCTCGGTGATCCGGCGGGCGACGGCGTCGGCCCGGCCGAGGTCGGTGAGCGGTGAGAGGACGGCGCTGAGCAGTGGGGTCGTACTCCCGATGGTGGTCATGGCGTGCCCTCCCCGATCACCGTCCTGCCGGGTGTTTCCGGCAGGGTACAACGCGATTGGCCGTGCACCCTTGCCGCTGGAAACTCAATCTCGTATGTTTTCCCGCGCCCTCACCCCGAGCGTCACGTCACGATCCCAGGAGACGGCGACACCGACACCGGTTCGGACACCGATGCCGAACGCCTCGCCACTCTCGGCCACACCTCCGAGTCCAAGCGCAGCTTGAGCCTCTGGGCCAACCTCTCCCGCGGGTCGACGTATCTCTCCCCCGTCGTCGGCGTCCACACACTCTTCGCAACCTCTCGCCGCCGGCGGACTCCACCTGGCCCTGCCCCGACCGCACCTGCACAGCGACGCGCCGGCCGGCGACGCGCCGACCACCCAGCCGCCGGCGCGGCCTCGGCCTGCGGGTACTGGCTGCCGGCCAGGGCCGCCTGGACCGACAGCATCGAACTCGCCGATCCCACGCCACGGTTGGGCGGCGACGAGCTCGTCCTCAGTACCGGACTGCCACTCCCGCCCGCACTCGACGGCGACACCGTCCGTACGGCGCACTGGCTCACCAGTCCGGCGTACGACAAGACCATCACCCGGTCCCAGTACCGGGGCGCTTTCTACCTCGACCCGGCCACGGACCTCCTCTGGTTCGACACCATCACCCCCGAGGTCCGCGACGGCAGCTCGCCGTCCTGAGCCACGAGCCGTTGGCCACGACCTCCACTGCCTCCGGGCCCGCAGGCAGCGCGCGGCCTCCCGCACCCGGCGGGGTAGGGTCGCGCCGTGCTGCTCGTTCTCCTCCTGTGGGCCCTGCTGCTCGCCGGCTCCTACGGCCTCGGTGTCCTGGGCACTCGCCTCACCGCCGCCGCCGCACGGCCGACGGCACTCGCAGCCGCCCTGCTGCTGACCTGCGGCGCGACCGCGACCGCCGGGTGGCTCTCCTGGCCGTCCTACCTCACGCCGCTCCACGCCGCCCTCAGCGCCGCCGGGTCCCTGGCCGGCGGTGCCCACGGCCTCCTCCACCGCACTCGCGGCCGCCACGCGTAGGCCGCACACGAACCGCCCACCCGCTCCCCACCCGAGCCACCGCCTCACCACCCTCACGCCTCCACACCGTGGCCCGGGCGGGAGCAGTTCCCCCACCCGGGCCACCGCCGCACCGCGACCGCCGCCTGCTACCGCTCCAACGTCGCGAGGAGCAGGTTCGGGTCGGTCCGGGTGAAGTACGCCGCGCTCGGGACGTACACGGTGTCGCCGCGGACGGCCACCGAGGTGGGGTTGGAGAGGCCGTCCTGCCCGGTGAGCACGGTGTGGTGGCTGCCGTCGCCGGCGATGTAGACGGCCTCGCTGGTGCCGTTGACCGCGGCGATCACGTTGTCGCCGTGGCCGAGGAAGGCGAAGTCGTCGATACCGGCCACGCCGGTCGCGCGGGTCTCGGCCGGCCCGGCGGTACCGTCACCGTCGATCGGGATGCGCAGCAGGTTGCCGGTGTCGGTGTTGCTGACCCAGACCGCGTGGTGGTGCACCTTGAGACCGTTGGCGCCGAACCCTCCGTTGGGCTTGAGCAGCGCGTCGTCGGACCAGATCGTCGAGGCCCCGCCCTCCACCGGGGTGACGTGGACGACGCCGAGCGCCGAATCGGCGGAGTAGAGCCGGCCCGCGCGCTCGTCGAGGGCGAGGCCATTGGGGAAGCTGGTGACGGGGAGGGCGGAGATGCGCTCCGGGGTGCCACCGGGGCAGAGGCGCCAGATGCCGGTGAGGTCCTCGGTGCCGGTGGCGTAGGCGAAGTAGAGGGTCCCGTCATGGGCGCGGGCGATGCCGGTCACCACGGCCGCACCGATCAGCGGGGTGGCCGGCTGCGCGGGCGCGGGCAGGACGGCCAGCTCGGTGAGGTTTCCGGCCCGGTCGACCCGGCCGATCTTGCGGGCGAAGGAGAAGGTGAGGTCCGCCGAGCCGTCCGGTTCGAGGGCGATGTTCTCGGGTTGGAGGCCCAGGTCCAGGTTGAAGTGGGCGATGATCCGGGGCTGCGAGAGCGGCGGCGCGACGGCGACGGCCGGGGTGGCCGCCAGCAGGGCGAGGGCTGCGGAGGCGGCGGTACCGAGCAGGCCGGCAAGCCGGCGGGGCGGACGGGTCATGGGTGTCTCCTCGGAATCGACGGAATCGACGTCGAACTCGGAGTCGCAGTCGAACTCGAAGTCGAAGTCGTACTCGAACTCAGAACCGAACAGGGGCGGGCTTAACGCGCACCTGTCAGCAGAGCACGCGCACCACCCCCGCCACCGGCGCTGCGCCGCCGCACCACCACGAGATCCCCCGCTCGGGCCACCGCTGTCCCGGGAACGCGTCACCGCCGTCCCGGGAACGCGTCACCGCTGTCCCGAACGCCTCACCGCGGGCCGTCATCGCGGGCCGCCCGACGAAACGTCCACCCGACCCGCCACTACGCAGGACATGTCGTCCGCTGCGCCCGCAGCCCCCGGCCGAGCAGAATGATCCGCACCCGGCGGACCGGCGGGGCAGAGCCAGCCGGGCGACAGGGAGCCGGGCGAGCGAGAGGGAGAGCGATGGTGCGCACCGAGCAGGGAGCAGGCACGGCGACCGCCGCCGGGCGGGCCGAGTGGTGCGGCGAGGAGCCGGCCCGGGCGTTCCCCACCACCACCCGGACGGTGTCCGTCCGCACCCGCGACCCCCGCCCCACCCCTGGAGGTGCCTCATGAACCTGCCCCTCTCCGGCGTCCTGGTGGCCGACTTCGGCCGCGTCCTCGCGGCGCCGTACGCCACGATGCTCCTCGCCGACCTGGGAGCGGACGTGGTCAAGGTCGAGCAGCCGGGCACCGGGGACGACACCCGTGCCTGGGGCCCGCCGCACGTCCAGGGCCAGGCCACCTACTTCCTCTCCGTCAACCGCAACAAGCGCTCGATCGCGCTCGACCTGCGCGACCCGGCCGACCACGCCCGCGCGGTCGAACTGGTCCGCCGCGCGGACGTCCTGGTGGAGAACTTCCGGCCGGGCACGATGGCGAAGCACGGCCTCGGCTACGAGGACAGCAGAGCCCTCAACCCCCGGCTGGTCTACTGCTCGGTGACCGGATTCGGCACCGGCCCGGGTGCCGCACTGCCGGGGTACGACCTGCTGGTGCAGGCCGTCGGCGGGCTGATGAGCATGACCGGCCCGGCGCCCGGCGAGCCGGTGAAGACGGGCGTGGCCCTGGTGGACGTTCTGACCGGGCTGCACGCCGCGGTCGGGGTGCTGGCCGCGCTGCGCGAGCGGGACGCCACCGGCGAGGGCCAGTTGGTGGAGGTCAACCTGCTCTCCACGCTGCTCTCCAGCCTGGTCAACCAGTCCGCCGGGTACACCCTGGCCGGCGTGGTCCCGGGCATCCTTGGCAACCGCCACCCGTCGATCGCGCCGTACGAGGTGTTCACCGCCGCCGACCGGCCGCTGGTGATCGCCGTCGGCAACGACCGCCAGTTCGCCGCGCTCTGCCAGGGGCTGGACGCGCCGCAGCTCGCCACCGACCCCCGGTTCGTCACCAACCCGGACCGGGTGGCCCACATCGACGCGCTGGCCGCCGAACTCACCACCCGCCTCCGACAGCGGACGGCCGCCGAGTGGTTCGCCCTCCTCACCCCGCTCGGTGTGCCGTGCGGACCGGTGAACGACCTGGCCGGCGCCTTCCAACTCGCCGACGCCCTGGGCCTGGAGCCGCGCACCACACTGACCCGCCCGGACGGCACCGACGACGGCGAGCCGCTCGACCTGGTCGCCAACCCGATCGGCCTCTCCCGCACACCCCCGCGCTACGAGCGCCGCCCGCCCCGGCTCGGTGAGCACAACGCCGAGCTCAAAGCCTGGCTGGACGACCGGCTCCCCCACCGAACCGAGTAATCCCCATGACCAAGCCCCTGGCCGACCCGAAACACGGCCCGGAGCACTGCTCGAAACACGACCCCCGAGCACGGCCCCGGCTACCCGGACATCAGCCCAGCTCGAACACCCCGTACGAGAAGCCCTCCGCCCGCAGTTCCCCGTCGACCACCCGCACCCCCTGCGCGTCCAGCGGCCGCACGCCGACCGGCCCAGGCCCCGCCGCGACCGGCCCGAGCGGCACCACGCCCGGCTCCCGCCGCGGGTTGACGGCGACCAGGTACCGGCCCGCCCGGGTGTACACCAAGGGGTACCCGCCGTGCCGGACCTCCACCCCGCCCTCCACTCCGAGCCCCGGGTGGGCCCGGCGCAGCGCGATCAGCCGGCGGACGGTGTGCAGCAGCGAGGTCGGGTCGGCCCGCTGGGTGGCGACGTCGGGCCGGTGGGGGTCGGGGTCGACGGGGAGGTACAGGCGCTCGGCCGGTGCGGTGGAGAAGCCGGCGGTCCGGCCGGGCGCCCACTGCATCGGCGTGCGCGAGCCGGCCCGGTTGTAGTGCGGGCCGAGCACGCTGCCCTCGACGTCGGGCAGGTCCGGCAGGTAGCGCATGCCGATCTCGTCGCCGTAGTAGACGGCGGGCAGGGTGGGCCAGGTGAGCAGGAAGGCGAACGCGGCGGCGAGTTGCTCGGCGGTGCGCGGGCCGGTGGCGAGCCGGGAGAAGTCGTGGTTGGCGGTGGGGAACGCGATGTACCCGGCGCCCTCGGTGAGTTCGGCGGCGGAGCGCCAGGCGTCCAGGAAGACCTGCGGGGTGCCGAGGCCCTCGGCGTCGAAGTAGCAGGGGCCCTGCTTCCAGTACTCCTCCACCGTGCCGGCATTGTTGTTCCAGAGCGAGCGCAGCGGCAGCCCCTGGTCGGCGCCGCCGAACTGGAGGAAGAAGTCGGCGTGGAAGCCGGCCGCGACGGCGGTGGCAGGGTCGCCCCACTCGGCGAACAGGGCGGCCTGCGGGTGGGTGCGGTCGAGCCAGTCTCGCAGCTCGGTCCAGAGCTTGGCGGTCTCGGTGAACCCGGGGTCGTCCTTGACCAGCGAAGAGGCCATGTCGACGCGGAAGCCGGCCACGCCGAGGCCGAGCCAGTGCGCCATGATCTCGCGCAGCGCGGCACGGTTGGCGCGCGGGCCGTCGGCGTCGACCGGCTGTCGCCAGGGCTGGTCGGAACGGGTTTGCGCGTAGCCGAAGTTGAGCGCGGGCTGGCAGTCGAAGAAGTTCGGCCGGTACCAGCCGGGGCGACTGCCGGGCGAGGCGACGAAGCCGTCGACCGGGCGGTCGGACCAGATGTAGCGGTGGTCGGACGGGTCCTCGGCGGCGGCGAGGAACCAGGGGTGGCGGTCGGAGGTGTGGCCGGCGACCAGGTCGAGCAGGAGCCGGATGCCCCGTCGGCCTGCCGCCTCGACCAGGGCCGCGAGGTCCTCGGTGGTGCCGTAGCGCGGGGCCGGGGTGAGGTAGTCGCTGATGTCGTAGCCGGCGTCGCGGAACGGCGAGGCGAAGCAGGGGTTGAGCCAGACCGTGTCGACGCCGAGCCAGGCGAGGTGGTCGAGATGGTCGGCGATGCCCGCGAAGTCGCCGATGCCGTCGCCGTCGGCGTCGGCGAAGGTCTGCGGGTAGATCTGGTAGAGGACGGCGTCGGCCAGCCAGTCGGGGCCGGGGCGGGTCGAGGTCATGGGATGGATCCTCCTGCCGGGTCCGGGGGCCGGGTCTACCGATTCTCGTCCAATCCCGGCCGTCCCGACAGCCCGCGCCCACCACTTCCTCCCCCGCCCCGGCCGTCCCGACAGCCCGCGTCCGCCACTTCCTCCCCCGTCCCCGCCCCTGACCGGACGGCCCCGTACCGCTAACCGCTAGCGGGGCGCCCCGCACGCCTCCGTGAACGCCTTCGCCCGCCGGGTGATCTCCGCCCAGTCGCCCGCCGCGACGACGTCCGGCGGCACCACGTCCGTCCCGGCGCAGACCGCGAGAGCTCCCTGGGCCAGGAACTCCGCGGCGTTGCCAGCGTTGACGCCACCGGAGGCGACCAGCGGGATGTCCGGGTACGGGCCCCGCAGGTCCCTGAAGTAGCCGGGGCCGAACGCCCGGGCCGGGAAGATCTTGACGGCCGCGGCGCCGAGTTCGGCGGCCTGGGCCACCTCGGTCGGCGTGAGCGCGCCGAGCACCACCGGCACCCTGGCGGCGTGCGCGCTCTGCGCCACCTCGGGCCGGAGCCCGGGGGTGACCAGGAACGTGGCGCCGACGTCGAATGCCCGCTCCGCCTGCTCCACGGTCAGCACGGTGCCGACCCCGACCCGCCATCCCTCCCGCGCGGCACGTCGCAGATGATCCGTCACATCCGGTGTGGTGTAGGTGAATTCGGTCAGGTTGATGCCGCCCTCGGCGAGCGCGGCGCAGAGCGCGACGGCGTCGGGTATCCGGGGGGCACGGACCACGGCGATGACGGGCGAGGCGGCCAGCACGGCGCGCATGCGGGCGACGACGAAAGGCGTGGGGCTCATGCGGCTCGGGTTCCTCGGTCGGTTCGGCGCAGGGCGCGCCCGGGCCGGGCGCCCGTGGTGCGGCCCTGCCGGACAACGGCGGTGCCGTTGACGTAGACGTGCTCGATGCCCGCGGCGGGCTGCCGGGGCTGCTCGAAGGTGGCGGTGTCCTGGACCTTCTCCGGGTCGAAGAGGACCAGGTCGGCGTGGTGGCCGGGGGCGATCAGGCCGCGCCGGTCCAGTCCGAGCCGGGCGGCGGGGCGACCGGTCATCCGGGCGATCGCCTCCTCCAGCGTGAGCACGCCCAACTCCCGGCTGTAGCGGGCCAGGTAGCGGGGGAAGGTACCCCAGGCGCGCGGGTGCGGACGGGCGCCGACCAGCAGGCCGTCGCTGCCGGCGGTGTGCGCGCGGTGGCGCATGATCGCCCGGACGTTCTCCTCGTGGCCGACGTGCTGGAGGATGGTGGTGGCCAGCTCGTCCCGGCGCAGCAGGTCGAGGAAGACGTCCGTCCCGCTCAGCCCCTGCTCGGCGGCGAGTTCGGCCACCGTCCGCCCGACGGCCCCCGCCAGCGCGGGGTTCCGGACGCCGGAGAGCTGGATGGTCGCCCAGTCGGTGACCACCCCGTGGCAGCCGTCGCTGCCCTTCTCCTCCACCTCGTACCGGATCCGCTCGCGCGCGTCCGGCTCGCCGAGCCGGGCCAGGGTGGCCTGCGGGCCGCCCTCGGTGGCCCAACCGGGCAGCAGGGCGGCCAGGGTGGTGGATCCTGGCAGGTAGGGGTAGCTGTCCAGGGTGAGGTCGACGCCGTCGGCGAGGGCCCGGTCGACCAGGTCGAGCAGTTCGCCGGCCCGCCCCTGGTTGACGCCGAAGTTCATGGTGGCGTGGGTCAGGTGGACGGGGCAGCCGGACTGCCGGGCGATCTCCACCATCTCCGCGTAGCCCTCCAACGCTCCTGCACCGTAGGAACGTTGGTGCGGCGCGTGAAATCCTCCGTACTGCGCGACCACCCGGCAGAGCTCGACCAGCTCGGCGGTGCCGGCGTACATCCCCGGCGTGTACGTGAGGCCGCTCGACAACCCGACCGCACCCTGCCGCAGGCCCTCCCCCAACAGCGCGCGCATCCGGTCGAGTTCGGCCGGGCGCGGCGCCCGGTTCTCCCAGCCCATGGCGAGCATCCGCAACGAGCCGTGCGGGACGAGGTAGCAGGCGTTGACTCCCGTGCCCGTCCGGTCCAGCCGGTCCAGGTACTCCCCGACCGTCCGCCAGTCCCAGTCGAGGCCCTCCGGGTCGCCGTTCCAACCGGCGATCTGGCGGCGCAGCGCGGGCAGGGTGGTGTCGTCGACCGGCGCGTACGACAGGCCGTCCTGGCCGAGGACTTCGCAGGTGACGCCCTGGGTGACCTTGGCCGGGTGCTCGGGTTCGAGCAGCAGGGCGAGGTCGGAGTGGGCGTGCATGTCGATGAACCCGGGGGCCAGCACCAGCCCGTCCGCGTCCACCTCCCGTGCGGCGCCCAGGCTTTGCCCGATCTCGGCGATCCGCCCGCGGTCGATCCGGACGTCGGCCCGGTACCGGTCGGCGCCGCTCCCGTCGATCACGGTGGCCCCCTTGAAGACGAGCGGGCCGCCACCCACAGGACCGCCACCCACAGGACCGCCACTCGTCAGCGCACCACCCCCCGGACCGCCGCGCGCCGGCCCCGCACTCGCGGGACCGTCGCCCGTCGGAGCGGCAGCCATCAGAAGAACGTCCTCACCAGGCCGGTGACCTTCGGCTCCGCCGCGGAGGCGTCGTCCAGCACCGGGATCAGCGTCCACTTGTCGAAGGCGGTGCACGGGTGCGAGATGCCGAGCCGCAGCACGGCGCCGACGGGGGCGAGGTCGCCGGCTTCGCGCAGGAAGGCGTGCTGGTCGTTGAGCGCGGTGATCCTGGCCTTCGTGCCGATCAACTCTGCCCCTCCCCGGACCAGTTGCGGCTCGGGCAGGCCGTCGTCGAATGGCAGGTCGCGCTTCCCGGCGTCCAGCAGGGCGAGTTGGGGCTCCGGCCGGGAGACCACCCGGGCCCAGCCGTGCAGCGCGCCGCGGAACGGCGTGTCGCCGGCGCCGCGGACGAGCGGCGAGATCCCCCGGTAGAAACCGTCGTCGTGGGCGATGTACGCCCCCGAGCGGAGCACCACGAAGGCGTCCGGGAGGGCGTTCAACTCCTCGACCACCAGGTCGAAGTAGGCGCTGCCACCGGCGGTGACCACCGGCGCGGCGACGTCGGAGTAGGCGGTGGAGAGCCGTCCGTGCAACTCGGCGAGGGCCCGCAGGTAGCCGCGGACGGTGGCCAGCCCGTCCGCGCCGGCGTCGTGGGCCAGCGCGCCCTCGTACCCGCCGATGCCGGCCAGCCGCAGGGTGGGCGCGCGCAGCACGGCGGCAGCGACCTCGACCGCCGCGTCGACGCCGCGGGTGCCGGTGCGCCCGCCGGGGCCGCCGAGCTCGACCAGCACCTCGACCGGGCGCTCGGCGCCGGCCGCCCGCAGCGCCTCGTCCATCAGCCGGACGCTCTCGGTGGAGTCGACCCAGGAGACGAAGGCGAACGCGGGGTCGGCGGCCAGTTCGGCGGCGAGCCAGCCGAGCCCGGCCGGGTCGAGCAGGGTGTTGGCGAGCAGGATCCGCTGGACGCCGAAGGCCCGCGCGACCCTGACCTGCGGCAGGTTGGCGAGCGTGATGCCGTGGCTGCCGGCGTCGAGCTGTGCCTGCCAGAGCGCGGGCGCCATGGTGGTCTTGCCGTGCGGGGCGAGCGCGACACCGGCCTTGGTGCACCAGTCGGCCATGGTCCGCACGTTGTGGTCGAGGGCGGCCCCGTCCAGCGTGAGCAGCGGGGTGCCGAGCCCGGCGAGGGTGGGCCCGGTGGCGAGGTAGTCGCGGACGCTGAGGCCGTAGGCGGCGGGCGGCAGCGCCTTGAAGCGCCAGTCGAGCACCTCGTCGGCGAGGGCCGCCACCTTGCCGGTGTCGATCGCCGGCCCGGTGCCGGTGCTTGCGAAGGTGCCTGCGAAGGTCTGGTCCACCGTCTTCCTCCATCAATCGTGTTGCAGCATGTGCAACGAGGGTTGCACATGCTGGCATCACGGTTCTAGCATCGGCGCCGGACCAAGGTCAACGAAACGGCCGGCCCCAGCACGCGAGGAGCTCAGCAGATGCCCCGACAGGACACCGCCGCGAGCTCGGGCACCCCGCAGCCCACGCCTCCGACGGCGGTCTGCGTGGGCGAGTCGATGGCGGTGCTGCTGCCGGACCGGCCGGGCCCGCTGGAGTCGGTGGAGAACTTCCGTCTCTCGGTCGGCGGCGCCGAGTCCAACGTGGCGGGCGCACTCGCCGCACTCGGCGTGCCGAGCGCCTGGGTCAGCCGGGTCGGCGACGACGGCTTCGGCCGCCGCCTGCTCGCCGAGGTCTCCGCCCGCGGGGTGGACGTCTCCGCGGTCGCCGTGGACCGGCACCGCCCGACCGGCCTCTATCTCAAGGAGGTCGGCGGCACCACCGGCAGCCGCCACGACCTCGGGCCCGGGCGCAGCCGCCTGCACTACCACCGCCGCGGCTCGGCCGCCGCCGCGCTCTCCCCCGCCCTGCTGGCCGACCCGGCCGCCGCCCGGCTGCTGGCCGGAGCCCGCCTGCTGCACCTGTCCGGCATCACCGCCGCCCTCTCCGACGACTGCCTGGCCCTGCTGCGCGCCCTGCTCGCCGACCGCCGGCCGGGCCGGCTGGTCAGCTTCGACCTCAACTGGCGCCCCGCGCTCTGGCGTGACCGCGACCCGGCCGTCCTGCCGCCGCTGCTGGACGCCGCCGACGTGCTGCTCCTCGGCGCCGACGAGGCCGAGGCCGCCTTCGGCACCGGCAGCGCGCAGGCGCTGCGCCGCCGCTTCCCCTCCCCGGCGACCGTGGTGGTCAAGGACGCCGCCCGGCTGGTCACCGCGCTGGACCGGGACGGCACGGCCGTCACCGAGCCGGCCCTCGCCGTCGAGGTGGTCGAGGCCACCGGAGCGGGCGACGCCTTCGCGGCCGGCTACCTGGCGGGCACCGTGCGCGGCCTGGACCAGCGCGGCCGGCTGCGGCTGGGCCATCTCAGCGCCGCCTGCGCGCTGACCGCCCACGGCGACCAGGCCGAGCTGCCGCCGGCGGCCGCGGTCGACGCCCTGCTGGCGGCCTCCGCCGCGGACTGGGCCGCGACCCGCGTGTCGGCGGACGGCGTCGTGTCCCCTGTCCTGCCGACGACCGTGGGCGCTGCCGCCCGCCCCCGGCCGGCCACAGACCCTCGACCCGCCCCTTCCCCGGCCCCCTCCCCGGCCCTTGGAGCACGATGAGCCAGACCGTCACCCGCGCCTTGCGCATCCTCGCCGAGCTCGGCGAGGGCGAGCGCTCCCTGGACCAGCTCGCCGAGGTACTCGGCGTGCACAAGACCACGGTGCTGCGGCTGCTCCAGAGCCTCGAAGAGGAACGTTTCGTCTACCGGGACCCGGCCTACCGCTACCACCTGGGCGCCGGCCTCTTCGCGCTCTCCGGCCTCGCCCTGGAGCAGCGCGGCGTCCGCCGGATCGCCGCCCCGCACCTGGCCGAGCTGAACGCCGCCACCGGCCAGACCGTGCACCTCGCCGCGTACGAGGGCGGCGAGGTGGTCTACATCGACAAGTACGACTCGCGCCATCCGGTGCGGATGTACTCGCGGATCGGCCTGCGCGCGGCCCTGCACAGCGCGGCCGTCTCCAAGGTGCTGCTGGCCGACCTGCCGGTGCCCGAGCGGCGCCGGGTGGTGTCCGGCATCGACTTCACCCCGCACACCGCCCGGACGCTGACCACCCCCGAGGCCCTGCTGGCCGAGCTGGAGAAGGTCGCCGCCCAGGGCTGGGCGCAGGACCACGCCGAGCACGAGGCGTTCATCAACTGCGTGGCCGCCCCGGTCCGGGACGCCAGCGGACGCGTCGTCGCGGCCGCCTCGATCTCCGTCCCGGACGTCGTCCTCCCCTACGAACAGGTGCTGGAGCTGCTGCCGCAGCTGCTCGCCACCACCCGCGCCATCTCCGCCGACTGCGGGCAGACACCCCCGGCCGGCTGACCACCTCGCCGACAGGCCGACCACCCGCTCCGACAAAGGAAACCCATGAGCGAGCACCCCTCCGTCCACGACAAGACCGAGATCCGCACCGACGGCGCCCCCGCCCCGGCCTGGATGTTCTCCCAGGGCGTCCGCAAGGGCCCGATCCTCCAGGTCTCCGGCCAGGGCCCGCAGGACCCGGCCACCGGCGAGTACCTGTACCACGGCGACGTGAAGGCGCAGACGCGCCGGACGCTGGAGAACGTCAAGGCGATCGTCGAGGCCGGCGGCGCCACCGTCGAGGACGTGGTGATGTTCCGCGTCTACCTCACCAAGCGGGCCGACTTCCCGCTGATGAACGAGGTCTACGCCGAGTTCATCGAGGAGAACATCAAGCCGGGCGGCGTGAAGCCCTGCCGCACCACGATCTTCGTCGAGCTGCCGCAGGAGCCGATGCTGGTCGAGATCGACGCGCAGGCCGTGATCGGCTGACCGTCCCCACACGCGAAGGGCCCGGACGACCGACCGTCCGGGCCCTTCCGCACCACACACCAGGCCACCGCTCACGGTGTTGCCGCTCACGGTGCCACGGCGCGCCGTGTCACCGCCCCGCGGTGACCGTCTCCTCGGCGGTCGCGCCACCACGCGCCACGACCTTGCCGCCGACGCCGCCGACGCCGGCCCCGCCGCGCCCGCCGGCCTTGCGCTCCAGCGCGCCGGAGAACAGCGCGACGCCCAGGGCGAGGGCCGCCATCAGCCCGCCCACCCAGTTCGGCGCGTCGTAGCCGAGCCCGGCCGAGATGACCAGCCCGCCGAGCCAGGCGGCGAGCGCGTTGCCCAGGTTGAAGGCCGCGATGTTGGCCGCCGAGGCCAGCGTGGGCGCGCCCGCTGCCTGGTCCATCACCCGCTTCTGCAGCGGCGCGACGGTCGCGAAGCCGAACACCCCGATCAGCGGGATGGCCACGATCGCGCCCACCTTGCTGTGCGCGGCGAAGGTGAAGGCGAAGAGCAGCACCGCCAGCACCGCGAGGATCACGTACAGGCTGCGCATCAGCGCGCGGTCGGCGAACCAGCCGCCGAGCAGGTTGCCGATGAAGAGGCCGACGCCGAACAGGAAGAGCAGCCAGGTGACGCTGGAGTCGGCGAAGCCCGCCATCTCGGTCATCATCGGCGTGATGTAGGTGAACATCGCGAAGATGCCGCCCCAGCCGAGCACCGTCATGCTGAGCGCTAGCCAGATCTGCGGCTTGCGGAAGACGGCCAGTTCGGGGCCGAGCCGGGTGTCCTCGGCGCGCGGCTGGACGGGCACCAGCGCGGCGATCCCGGCGAAGCCGATCGCGCCGAGCCCCGCGACCACGTAGAAGGTGGAGCGCCAGCCGAAGTGCTGGCCGAGCAGGGTGCCCATCGGGACACCGAGCACGTTGGCGGCGGTGAGCCCGGTGAACATCAGGGCGATGGCGCCGGCCCGCTTGTGCGGGGCGACCAGGTCGGCGGCGACCACCGAGCCGATGCCGAAGAAGGCACCGTGCGCGAAGGCCGCGAGCACCCGGCCGACGAGCAGCAGCCCGAAGGCGGGGGCGACGGCGGAGACCAGGTTGCCGGCGATGAACAGGCCCATCAGCATCAGCAGCATCCCCTTGCGGGGAACGCGCGTGCCGAGGACGGTGAGCAGCGGCCCGCCGACCACCACGCCGAGCGCGTAGCCGGAGATGAGCAGGCCGGCGGTGGGGATGGAGACCGAGAAGTCGCCGGCGACCTCGGGCAGCAGGCCCATGATCACGAACTCGGTGGTACCGATGCCGAAGGCACTGATCGCCAGCGCCAGGAGCGCGAGGGGCATGAGGGAACCGCTTTCCGGAGCATGCAAAGAACATTGCGTGTGCAACTACCAGCGTCGACAATACGGCCGTTCGCCGGGTACTTGCAAGCGCGGCCTATCCCTGCATGCACACTCACCTCGAAGCCACCCCGCCCGCCTTGCCCTCGCCTGGCAAACTCATTAGGTTAGGCTCACCTAACCAACCGGAGGTCGCCATGAGCCCCAGCCCCACCGACGTCGAGGTGTCCGAACCCACCGCCGCCGAACGGGTCTGCAGCCTGCTCGGCGCCACCTCCTCGGTGGTGATCCGCGCCTGCGGCGAGCATCACGACCTCGACACCCCGGTCGTGGTGCACGGCTCCCGGCTGCGCCTGAGCGCACCGCTCGACTCGCCGCTCACCCTCGCCGTGACCGGCGAACCGGACGGTCTCGCCGTCGCCCTGGACCTCACCGACATCGCGCCGGTCGCCGTCCGCGACCGGGTCCGCGGCCGCCTCACCCTGGCCGGCCGGCTCCACCTCGCCCACCTCGCCGACGACGGCATCAGTGTCCACCTGCACCTGGACGTCGCCCACGCCGTCCTCGCCACCCCGTACGGCACCAGCGCGCTCACCGGCGCCGATCTCGCCCTCGCCACACCCGACCCGCTCGCTCCGTACGAGGCCGGCCTGCTCACCCACCTCGCCGACGACCACCCCGACGCGCTCGCCGTGCTCACCCGGCTGATCGACCCCCACCTCCTCACCGGGCGACCGGAGATCCGCCCGCTCGCGCTCGACCGGTACGGCCTGGTGCTCCGCCTGGACCACCCGCACGGCCACCGCGATGTCCGTCTGGTCTTCCCCGAACCCGCTCACGACGCCGACGAGTTCGGCCACCGGGTGCACCAGCTGCTGACCGCCGCCCACAGCGGACTGCCCGCCCACCGGTTCTGACCGGACGGACGGGCAGCACGAACTGACCTTCGGGCCACACCAACCTGACGGCCGATCAGGCTGCCACGGGAATCGGCGACCTGATCAGTCGAACGAAAACGGCCGTGACCCCGGTCCGGAATACCCGGCCACCGCCCATCCCCGACGCCGGTCCGAAGACCGCCGAAAACCGCCGGAAACCGCCGGAAACCCGGCCGGCACCGGACCGGAAACCCGGCCGGAAATCGGACCGGAGACCCTCCCGGAAACAACAGCGGCCGGCCCGGCTCGCGAAGTAGCTTCGCGAGCCGGGCCGGCCTGGGCGTGTCCCGCGCCCGTTGTTCCGCCGGAGGTGCGGCGATCACCCGGTCGAGCGGTCACCCGACATGACCATCCCGGGAGGTCGTACGCCCCGCACCTTGCGGTGGTCTCTGCCCGAAGGTCAGATGGAGACGCCGTGCGCCCGCAGGTAGGCGATCGGGTCGATGTCCGAGCCGTACTCCGAGCCGGTGCGGATCTCGAAGTGCAGGTGCGGGCCGGTCACGTTGCCGGTCGCACCGGAGAGGCCGATCTGCTGGCCGACGGTGACGGTCTGACCGATCTTCACGCCGATCGAGGACAGGTGCGCGTACTGGGCGTACTTGCCGTCGGCGAGCTTGATCTCGACCTCGTTGCCGTAGGCGCCGCCGTTGCCGGCCTTCACCACGGTGCCGGCCGCAATGGCGCGCAGCGGGGTGCCGGTGGAGGCGACGAAGTCGGCACCGGTGTGGTGGCCCGAGGCCCACATCGAGCCGGCCACGCCGTAGGCGGTGCCGAGCTTCGGGTTGGCGAGGGGGGCGACGTAACCGGAGGTGCTGGCCACCGCGGCCGGGGCCGGGGTGGTGGCCGGGGCGGCCGGCTTGGCAGCGGCGGGCGCCGGCTTGGTGGCCGGGGCCTGCGCGGGCTTCGCGGCCTGGACCGGCTTCGGGGCGGCGGCGTGGGCGGCCGGCTTCGCGGAGTCCTGCGAGGCGGACTTGGCGGGGGCGGCCGGCTTGGCGGCCTCGGCGGCGGCCGGAGCGGCGGCGGCCTTGGTGCCCAGCGCGAGCTGCTGGCCCGGGAAGATCAGGTTCGGGTTGCTGCCGACGACCGAGCGGTTGTGGTCGTACAGCGCCTGCCAGCCACCCTCGACCTGCTTGGCGTTGGCGATCTTCGACAGGGAGTCCCCGCCGACGACCTTGTAGCTCTCCTCGGCCGGGGCGGCGGCCGGCTTGGCGGCCTCGGCGGCCGGCTGCGCGGCGGCGGCCGGGGCGGCGTCGACGCTGGTGGCGCCGGTCCAGGTGCTGGTCTGCGCGGGCTTCGCGGCCGGGGCGGTGTGGGCCTGCGCGCTGATGGTGGTCACCAGCGGAAGGGCGAACGCGGCGCCGGTGACGGCGGTGGCGATGCCGATGCGGGCGGCGCGGGGCAGGGCGATACGACGAGCATGTGCGGGCATGGGGAATTTCCTCTCCGACGCCTGCGAGGTGAGCTGTCGGGTTCGGGCTGGAGTTGCCCGGCCGCATGTGCGGCTTCACCCCAAGCCGGACCGTGAATTCCGGTCCGGCGACTTACCTTTGGGTCCCCCGCTCCTGCCGAACAGAGTTCAGTTCGTACCACCGGGCAGCGGCAGGACTAGGCGTTCCACCCGGTGGCCACCCGGGCCAACGCCGGGCGGTCGCTGAACTAAAACCCATCCATCCGGGTGAAGCAATGTCGATCTCTTGAACCGGAAACAAAAGCCGGGAAGACGGTGACACTCCGAATGATCGGCTGCACAGTATGTGCACAATCGATTCACCGCGCGCCACTGATCCACGACGCTCCGCCGATTTCGGTGCCCGTCCGCATGTGATCGGCTACGGAAAGCCATTCGCCGACACACCCCCGGTGAGCCTTGTCACGTCGCCCCCCGGGGGCGGACGATCAGGCCGTGACCACCTCCGAGGCCGGCACCCTGCGTCTGGGCACCGCGCAGGGCCGCTGGGTACTACTGGCGACGGTGCTCGGCTCCAGCATGGCGATGCTCGACAGCACGGTGGTGAACGTCGCCCTGCCCCGGATCGGCACCGATCTCGGCGCCCCGCTCGCCGCCCTGCAGTGGACGCTCAACGCCTATCTGCTCACCCTGGCCGGGCTGATCCTGCTCGGCGGCGCGCTCGGGGACCGCTACGGCCGGCGCCGGGTCTTCCTGCTCGGCGTGATCTGGTTCGCCGTCGCCTCGGCCGCGTGTGCCGCCGCGCCCACCATCGAGGTGCTGATCGCCGCCCGCGCGGTCCAGGGCATCGGCGGGGCGCTGCTCACCCCCGGCTCACTGGCGATGCTTCAGGCCGTCTACCACCCGGACGACCGCTCGGCGGCGGTCGGCCTCTGGTCGGGCCTGGGTGGGGTGGCGGCCGCGGTCGGCCCCTTCCTCGGCGGCTGGCTGGTGGACGGCCCCGGCTGGCGGTGGATCTTCCTGCTGAACGTCCCGCTGGCCGTGGTGGTCGTGGCCGTGGCCTCCCGGCACGTGCCGGAGAGCCGGGACGAGAGCGCGACCGGCCGGTTCGACGTGCTCGGCGCGGCGCTGGCCGCGCTGGCCCTGGGCTCCGTCACCTATGCCCTGACCGCGGCCGGCGACGGGCTGACCCCCGGGGTCTGGCTGACCGGCGCGGCCGGGCTGCTGCTGGGCGCGGCCTTCATCGTGGTCGAGCGCCGCACCCAGGAGCCGATGCTGCCGCTCGGCCTCTTCTCCTCCCGGCTGTTCACCGCGGTGAACCTGGTCACCCTCTGCGTCTACGCCGCCTTCAGCGGGGTGTTCTTCCTGCTGGTCGTGCAGCTGCAGATCGTCTCCGGTTTCTCCCCGCTGGTCTCCGGGCTGGCCCTGGTGCCGATCACCGTGCTGATGCTGGCGTTCTCCGCCCGGGCCGGCCGGCTCGGCAAGCGGATCGGCCCACGGCTGCCGCTCACCGTGGGCCCGCTGCTCTGCGCGGTCGGCGTCCTGCTGATGCTGCGGATCGGCGCGGGGGCCTCGTACTGGACGGACGTGCTGCCGGCCGTCACCGTGATGGGCTGCGGGATGGTGCTGCTGGTCGCACCGCTGACCGCGACCGTGCTGGCGGCGGTGGAGGTCCGGCACGCGGGCATCGCCAGCGGCGTCAACAACGCCGCCGCCCGCGCGGCCGGTCTGCTCGCGGTCGCCGCGCTGCCCGCACTCGCCGGGCTCAGCGGCGACGCCTACCAGGTGCCGTCCTCGGTGGACTCCGCCTTCCGGACGGCGATGCTGATCTGCGCCGGGCTGCTGGTCACGGGCGGACTCATCGCGTTCACGACCGTCCGGGGCAACGTCCTCGCCGCCGAGGACCACCCGGTGGCCGAGCCGGACTGCCGCTACTCCTGCGGCACCAACGGCCCGCCGCTCGACCCGGGCCACCTCCCCGCCGGAACCGCCTCTGGAACGACGTCCGCCCCGCGGGCCCCCGGAACGCCCGAGGGCCCCGCCACCTGACCGGCAGCGGAGCCCTCGTATGCCTGGGAGTCGTCTGAGCAGTCGCCCGAGGAACCGTCAGAGGATGTCGCCGGGAGCGTACTTGGCGGCCTCCGGGTAGGCGGCCGCAACGGCCTCGACCTGGCGGACGACCTCGGCGACCTGCGCACCGGCCGCGCCGGTGAAGGAGAGCCGGTCGGCCAGCAGCGCGTCCAGCGCGGCCCGGTCCAGCGGCATCCGCTCGTCGTCGGCGAGCCGGTCCAGCAGCTCGTTCTCCCGGGCGCCGGCCCGCATCGCCAGTGCCGAGGCGACGGCGTGCTCCTTGATGACCTCGTGCCCGGTCTCCCGGCCGACGCCCGCGCGCACCGCGCCCATCAGCACCTTGGTGGTGGCCAGGAACGGCAGGTAGCGGTCGAGCTCGGCCTCGATCACGGCGGGGAAGGCGCCGAACTCGTCGAGGACGGTCAGGAAGGTCTCCAGCAGGCCGTCGAAAGCGAAGAACGCGTCCGGCAGCGCGACCCGGCGGACCACCGAGCAGGAGACGTCACCCTCGTTCCACTGGTCGCCGCCCAGCTCGGCGGTCATCGACGCGTAGCCGCGCAGGATGACAGCCAGGCCGTTGACGCGCTCGCAGGAGCGGGTGTTCATCTTGTGCGGCATCGCGGAGGAGCCGACCTGGCCCTCCTTGAACCCCTCGGTGACCAGCTCGTGGCCGGCCATCAGGCGGATCGTCTTGGCCAGGCTGGACGGCGCGGCGGAGAGCTGGACGAGCGCGGTCAGCACCTCGAAGTCCAGCGAGCGCGGGTAGACCTGGCCGACGGAGGTGAGCACGTTGTCGAAGCCCAGGTGGCCGGCCACCCGGCGCTCCAGCTCGGCGAGCTTGTCGGTGTCACCGCCGAGCAGGTCCAGCATGTCCTGAGCGGTGCCGACCGGGCCCTTGATCCCGCGCAGCGGGTAGCGGGCGATCAGCTCCTCCAGGCGGCGGAAGGCGACCAGCAGCTCGTCGGCGACGGTCGCGAAGCGCTTGCCCAGCGTGGTCGCCTGCGCGGCGACGTTGTGCGAACGGCCGGCCATGACCAGCTCGGTGTACTGGGCGGAGAGCCGGCCCAGGCGCACCAGCACGGCGACCGTGCGGTCGCGCACGTGCTCCAGCGACTGGCGGATCTGCAGCTGCTCGACGTTCTCGGTCAGATCCCGGGAGGTCATGCCCTTGTGGATCTGCTCGTGGCCGGCGAGCTCGCTGAACTCCTCGATCCGGGCCTTCACGTCGTGGCGGGTGACCCGCTCACGGGCGGCGATCGAGCCGAGGTCGACCTGGTCGATCACCCGCTCGTAGTCGGCGACGGCGCCCGCGGGCACCTCGACGCCGAGGTCCTGCTGGGCCTTCAGGACGGCGAGCCACAGGTGGCGCTCGAGGACCACCTTGTGCTCGGGGGACCAGAGCTGGGCCAGGGTCGCCGAGGCGTACCGGGAGGCCAGGACATTGGGGATCTGGGGCTTCGCGCTCACGCTTCGCAAGCCTAACAGCCGAGGTCAGCCGGAACGCCGCCGGACCGGGCAGACGGCCACGGCCGGTACGCGGCCCGGACACCCGGGCTGCCCGGACACCTGGGATGCCCGGACACCCGGGCTGCCCGGACGCCCGGGCTGGTCGGGCACCCGGGCCACGCGGAGGCCCGGCCTACTGAGCGCCGGCCACCCGGCCGGTCAGCACCGGCAGCACCTGGGCGCAGATCGAGTGCAGCGACACCCGCTGCTCGTCCGTCATCGCCTCGAAGGCCTGGTGGGTGCGGCTCATCTCGGCGCGGATCAGGCCCAGGATCTCCCGGCCCTGCTCGGTGATCACGACGATCTTGACCCGCCGGTCGCCGGCCGCCGCCTCACGGTTGGCCAGGCCCAGCGACTCCAGCCGGTCGACGATCCCGGTCACGTTGGAGGCGTCACAGCCGAGCCGCCCGGCGAGCGCCCGCATCGGCACCGGCTCCTGCACCGCGCCGAGCGCCTTCGCCTGCGAGGAGGAGAGCCCGTGCCGGGCCGCCGCAGCGGCGAAGTCCTGGAAGTAGGCGGCGCCGACCGCGGCCAACGCCTCCATCAACTCGGCGTTGGTCGGTACGGTCGTCGTCGCTGTCGAACCCATGGGGCCAGCGTACGGCCGAGTGCTTCAGCAACTCAAGCTTTGACCACGGCAAAGGTCCTCGATCCAACCGCCCGCACGACAGCCTCAGAGCACCAGCTGGTCGAAGAGCCGCCGCAGCTCCGCCTCCGGGTCCGCGGTCAGCCCGGTGTGCACCGGCCCCGGCTGGACGATCGCGCTGCGCGGCGCCGTCAGCCAGCGGAACCGCTGCCCGGGGCTGTCCGACGCCGCCGGACCGGCCGGCGGCCCGCCCGCGCAGACCGCCTCGATCCCGTGCAGCGCCCGCCGCACCCCGGCGACGTCCGCCACCGGGTCCAGCGCCAGCAGCCGGGCCTGGTCCAGGTGCGTCCGCGCCGCCAGGTGCGCGCTCTGCCGGCAGTACAGCAGCACGCCGACGTTGATGCACTCCCCGCGCTCCACCCGGGGCACCGCCCGGACCACCGCGTACTCGTAGTCGTGCAGCTCGGCGACGGCCGGCAGGGCAGCCGGCGGCACGGGCTCGGTCATGCGGACACCTCCGGCAGCCAGTCGCGCGGACCGGCCAGTCGCTCGGTCAGCTGGGCGCGGTACGCGGCGCGCACCGCCTCGGGCGAGTCGAAGCCCGGCTCGTCCGTCAGCCAGACGTCGGGGATCCGCGCCACCGCCGCCTCGATCGCCGCCTCCGCGAGCGGGGCGAGCGCCTTGTCCGCCGCCACCAGGTCAGGTTCGGCGCGCAGCAGTGCATGGTCGGAGGCGTCGTAAGGACGGCGGACCCACCCGGCGGCGCCGGCCCAGTGGTGATGGAAGATCAGGCTGGCGCCGTGGTCGATCAGTCGCAGGCCGCCGGTGGCGACCAGCAGGTTGGGGTTGCGCCACGAGCGGTCCACATTGCCGATCAGCGCGTCGAACCAGAGCACCTGCCCGGCCAGCCCGGCGTCCACCTCGAAGCAGAGCGGGTCGAAGTTGAGCGCGCCGCTGACGAAGGCCATGCCCAGGTTGAGACCGCCGCTGGCCCGCATCTGGTCCTGGATCTGCGGGTCCGGCTCGCTGCGGGCGAGCACCGGATCGAGGTCGACGGTGACCAACTCCGGCACCGGCAGGCCGAGCCGGCGGCCGAGTTCCCCCGCCAGCACCTCCGCCACCAGCGCCTTGCGGCCCTGCGCCGCGCCGACCCATTTCAGCGCGTACAGCCGCCGGTCGTCGGCCTCGACCAGGCCCGGCATCGAGCCGCCTTCTCGCAGTGGGGTCACATAACGGACCGCCGTCACCTCGGGGAGCACGCCGGACAGCCTATCGGGCATATGCGCGACCCGGGCCCTCCCAACCCACCTCCACCCACCGCGCCGCTCCCTCCGCCCATCTCCTGCCCTATTCCCTGGAAGTCCCACCACCCGGCCCACCCCAACCGGAGCCCCCGCCCCCACCCCCGGAGGTCCCACCACCCCCGCCTCCACCATCCGCGCCGCCCCGGTGGCACCCCGCCCTGCTCCGTGCGAGTGTGGCGGGCAGTAGTGGCCTCGGACCCCGCGCGGTACGACCTGCACTGTAAGGATGAGCGATGGAACGACCTCGGATCCTGATCGTGGGCGGCGGCTTCGCCGGACTGGAGTGCGCTCGCCGCCTCGAACGCAAGCTCTCGCCCTCGGAGGCGGAGATCTCGCTGGTCACGCCGTTCAGCTATCAGCTCTATCTTCCGCTGCTGCCGCACGTCGCGGCCGGGGTGCTCACCCCGCAGTCGGTCGCGGTCTCGCTCCGCCGGTCGCTGCGCCGTACCCACATCGTCCCGGGCGGCGCGATCGGTGTGGACCCGCGCTCCAAGGTCTGCGTGGTCCGCAAGATCACCGACGAGGTGGTCGCGCAGAGGTACGACTACCTGGTGCTCGCCCCCGGAAGTGTCACCCGCACCTTCGACATCCCGGGCCTCACCGACTACGCCCGCGGCATGAAGACGCTCGCCGAGGCGACCTACGTCCGCGACCACGTGATCGCCCAACTCGACCTCGCCTCGGCCACCCTGGACCAGAAGGAGCGCGAGTCCCGGCTCCAGTTCGTGGTGGTCGGCGGCGGCTACGCGGGCACCGAGACGGCGGCCTGCCTCCAGCGTCTGACCACCGCGGCCGCCCAGCGCTACCCGCGGCTGGACGCCCGGCAGATCAAGTGGCACCTGATCGACATCGCCCCGAAGCTGATGCCCGAACTGGGCGACGCCCTCGGCACGGCCGCGCTGGAGGTGCTCCGCGAGCGCGGCATCGAGGTCTCGCTCGGCGTCTCGGTGGCCGAAGTCGGCGCCGAGTCGGTCAAGTTCACCGACGGCCGGGTCCTCCCCTGCCGCACGCTGATCTGGACGGCGGGTGTCGCGGCCAGCCCGCTGATCGGCACCCTGGACGCGGAGACCGTCCGCGGCCGGATCGCGGTGACCGCCGAGATGCGGGTGCCGCAGTTCGAGGGTGTGTTCGCGCTGGGCGACGCGGCGGCGGTGCCGGACCTCGCCAAGGGCGACGGCGCGGTCTGCCCGCCGACCGCCCAGCACTCGGCCCGCCAGGGCAGGGTGGTGGCGAACAACGTGATCGCCGCCCTGCGCAACCAGCCGCTGGAGCCCTACTACCACAAGGACTTGGGCCTGGTGGTGGACCTCGGCGGCAAGGACGCGGTCTCCAAGCCGGTCGGTGTCGAGCTGCGCGGCGTCCCCGCCCAGCTGGTGGCGCGCGGCTACCACCTGATGGCGATGCGCACCAACGCGGCCAAGTTCCGGGTCGGCGCCAACTGGCTGCTCAACGCGACCGCCGGCGACGACTTCGTCCGGACCGGCTTCCTGGCCCGCCAGCCCGCCCGGCTTCGCGACTTCGAGTACACCGACGCCTACTTGACGAAGGATCAGGTCAGGGCGCACGCCCAGGCCCTGCTCGCCAAGGGCTGACCCCGCAGCCGCGAGCCCGGCTCAGGGGTCCGACTCAGCGGACCCGGCTCAGCGGACCCGGCTCAAGGGGCCCGGAAAGTGCCCCCTTCCTCCCGGCAGCCGGGAGGAAGGGGGCACCGCCCATTCCGCGTACGCTACTTCGCGGTCAGGTACATCCCGCTCGCGTCCTGCCCCGCGGTGTTGCGGCACGCGTAGTTGCCGCTCGGCCTCGCGTACAGCAGGGTCAGGCACTGGCCGAGGGCCTGCTGGCCGTAGTAGTTGGGGTGCATCGACTCCTGCACGGTGCCCTGCGAGGAGTTGAGCCCGCCGTCGACGAACCGCGCCCACTCGCTGGTGGTGGCGGACGGCGCGGTGGTCGAGGTCGCCTGCCGGGTCGCCTTGGAGCAGACCTCGCGGCCCTGCAGCATGTCGCCGAGGTCCAGGAACTGCGCGCCCTTCGAGGCCGCGACGCCGGCGAGTGCCCGGGAGATCTGCGGCACCAGCGAGTCCCGCGCCCAGTCGGCGTCCCCGTTCCAGAACGGGCAGCCGCCGGTGTCGGAGCGGGACCAGCCGCTCTCCGGGTAGCGCATCTCCGCGCTGCGCGGGATCGGCGAGGGGTAGGACTGCAGCACGATCCGGTAGTCCCCGGCCCCGTAGCCGGCGCCGGACATCACGGCCCGGATCTCGTCCAGTGCCTTGCCGACGCCGGCCATCGCGCCGGGCATCCGGGAGTCGATCGCGCTCTGCTGGTCGTCGTTGCAGTAGGAGTACCAGACCAGGTAGTCCTTGACGCAGGTCTCGATCACGTCGGAGAAGCCGAGGTCGTTGCCGCCGATCGAGAGCGTGATCAGCTTGACGTTGTACTGGCTTGCCACGGCGGCGAGCTGGTCGGCCTGCGGGGCCTCGCCCTTGAACGACTGGCCGCCGTTGGCGGCACGGTAGACGTTGGCGGCGACGGCGCCGGAACAGGCCAGGTTGAGCTGGGTCTGCGCGATGCCCGGGGCGCTGCGGACCTCGGAGACGTCCGAGCGGTCGCACCCGCTCTCGTAGGTCGCGCCGTACACCCGGCTCGGGTCGTACGCGCTGCCGGTCCAGGCCCGGTCGGTTCCGGCCCGACTTCCGCTGGTGACAACGGAGTTGCCCTTCCAGCGGCCGGCCTCACCGGAGATGTAGCTGTCGCCCAGGGTGACGCTGGCGGTCGCACCGGAAGGAACGGCGGCCCGGGCGGGTGCGGCGGCGACGGCGACCAGGCCGGCCGCGGTGAGCGGAAGGGTGAGAACGGCGGCGAGCAGCCGCCGCTTGAGGCGGGTGGTTCTGCGGATGATGCTCGAACAGCTTTCGGGCACGGCGGAACTCCTGCGGTCGGTCTCGCCCGCGGTGTGGGGGCGGGGAGACGCGTAGGTGAGGGTAGGCCGCCGGCCGGTGGCGCGATGAAGATGACATGCCCGCGCTTGTTACCGCTAGGTATCTGCACGAGGTTTCTCGCTGTGTTACCGGGCGGTTCAGATCAGTCGCGAGACGGCACCGTCCGTTCCCAGTACGGCCGCCAGATCGTCGGCCAGCCGCCGAGCGTCCGCGGGGTCCAGCTCCGCGACGGTGATCCGCAGGCCGGGCGGGGACTCCAGGCGGAAGCGCGCGCCGGGCGCCGCGACCCAGCCGCGCTGCACCAACGCGCCCAGCACGGTGGTCTCGTCCGGCACCGGTACCCAGACGTTGAGCCCGCTCGCACCGTGCGCCTCGATGCCGCGCGCGGCCAGCTCGCCGATCAGCGCGTCCCGCCGGGCCCGGTAGGCGGCGGCCACCCGCGCGGCCGGCGCGGCGTCGGTGCGCCACAGTTCGGCGACGGTGCTCTGCAGCAGGTGGCTGACCCAGCCGGCGCCGAGCCGCTGGCGCCCCAGCACCCGCCCGATGGTCTCCGCGTCCCCGACCGCGACCGAGAGCCGCAGGTCCGGCCCGTACGCCTTGGCCGCCGAGCGCACCACCGCCCAGTGCTCCGACCCGGCACCGGCCAGCGGGTGGTACGGCTGGTCGACGATGCCGTGGCCGTGGTCGTCCTCGATCAGCAGGACGCCGGGGTGCTCGGCCAGTACCGCGCGCAGTTCCTGCGCCCGCTCGGCGGTGAGCACGGCGCCGGTCGGGTTCTGCGCCCGGCTGGTGACGACCACCGCGCGGGCGCCGTCCGCCAGCACCCGGGCGAGCGCGTCGGGCAGCGGGCCGGCATCGTCCAGCGGCATCGGGGCGGCGCGCAGCCCGAGCGCCGGCAGCAGGTCCAGCAGGCTCCCCCAGCCCGGGTCCTCGACCGCGACGACGTCGCCGGGGCGCAGCCGGGTGACGAGGATCCGCTCGATGGTGTCGAGCGAGCCGGATGCGATGGCGATCGGCCCGGCGGGCAGGCCGTCGGCGCGGAAGCCCTCGGCGGCCAGCGCGAGCAGCCCGGGGTCGGCGGAGGCGCGGCCGTAGCGGACCGGGTCGCGGCGGGCGGCCTCGGCGGCGGCGGCGAGGGCCGGGGTGAGGTCGGGCAGCTGGGCCGGGTCGGGGTTGCCGTTGGAGAGGTCCCGGGCGTGCGGCGGGACGGGCATCCGGATCTGGTCGCGCGGGGTGGTGGCGGGCCGCGGGCGGATCCGGCTGCCCCTGCGGCCGGCGGTCTCGATGACGCCGCGGTCGCGGAGCAGCCGGTAGGCGGCGGCGACGGTGTTGGGGTTGACGCCGAGTTCGGCGGCCAGGTCGCGCAGCGGGGGCAGTGGGGTCCCCGGTGCGAGCCGTCCGGCGCTGACACCCTGTTCGACGTCGGCCGCGATTTCGCTGGCGCGCCGCCCCTTGATCGGATAGTCTCCTAGCACAAAAGAGATTATGCACTAGTACATAGAGGTTGTCATGTCAGGCAGCGCCGCGTCCTACTCCCGCACCCCGCGCACCACCCCGACCCGCTACAAGGACCGCGCGACCTGGGAGCAGGACGCCATCCACGCCATTCTGGACAGCGGCTACCTCTGCCACCTCGGTTTCATAGCCGACGGCGCCCCCGTGGTGCTGCCGACCATCTACGCCCGGGTCGGCGACCGGCTCTACATCCACGGCTCCACCGGCAGCCGGCCGCTGCGCGGCGCCAAGGGCGACGAGGGTCTGCCGGTCTGCGTCACCGTCACCCAGGTCGACGGCCTGGTGCTGACCAAGTCCGCGTTCAACCACTCGATCAACTTCCGCTCGGTGGTCGCCCACGGCACCGCGCACCAGGTGACCGACCCCGAGGAGCTGTCGGTTGCACTGGACGCGCTGGTCGACCAGACCGTCCCCGGCCGCTCCGCCGAGGTCCGCCCGGCCAACGCCAAGGAGCTGGCCGCCACCGCCGTCATCCGCCTCGTCCTGGACGAGGTCTCCGCCAAGACCCGGGCCGACGGCGCCGACGACGACGAGGAGGACCTCGGCCTCCCGCACTGGGCCGGCGTGGTGCCGGTGACCACGGTGTACGGCACGCCCGAGCCGCACGAGTCCACCACCGTGCCGCTCCCCGCGCACCTGCGCGACTTCATCGGGTGACGGGGGCCCGCCGATGCTGATCAGGTCCTGGGACCGGGGCGACGAGGCCGAGTGGCAGGCCTGGCTCGCCGAGGGGCGCGACTTCGGCCTGCTCGCCGCCAACGGCCGCGCCGGCGAGGGCCCGGTGCTGGTCCCCACCCACTTCCTGCTGGACGCGGAGGCCGGCGAGATCCTGCTCCACCTCGCCGCGCCCAACCCGCTGCTCGCCGCCGTCCGCGCCGATCCCGCGGTCACCCTGGCGGTGACCGACGACTACGCCTTCGCCCCCGGCCACTGGCGCGGCGAGCCGGGCACGCCCACCAGCTACTACGCCTCGGTGCACTTCCTCTGCACGGCCTCGATCGTCGAGGATGCGGCCGGCAAGGCGGAGATCCTCAACCGCCAGCTGGCGCACTTCCAGCCGGAGACGCCGGACGTCCGGGTCGCCCCCGGCGACAGCCCGTTCGGCCGGCTCCTGCCGGGTCTGCGCGGGCTGCGGCTGACGGTCCGCGAGGTCCGGGCCAAGTTCAAGTACGACGACAAGAAGCCCGCCGACGAGCAGTACGCCCTCGCGGACCGGCTCGCGGAGCGCGGGCAGGGCCTGGACGCGGGCGTCCGCGCCCAGGTGCTCCGCCGCAACGCCCGCCGCGCGGGGTGGCGGCGCTGACGCGACGTCACCCGTTCGGGTGTCGGTGCCGGGCGGGTCACGACGGCCGCTGATCGAATGTGAGACGAGTCCTGCCCATTCGGCCGTGCCGGCGGGCCCGTCCACCCGGGGAGCGTGCGTGTCCACAACCCAGACCCGTCCGGCCGCCGGTGGGGCGCACCTCGGGCACGTCGTGTTCATCTCCGCGGCGGCCGCGATGGGCGGCTTCCTGTTCGGCTACGACAGTGCGGTGATCAACGGCGCGGTGACCGGCATCCAGAAGCACTTCGGGGTCGGCAACGGCGAGACGGCCTTCGTGGTGGCCATCGCGCTGCTCGGCTCGGCGGCCGGCGCGGTGGCCGCCGGCCGGCTCGCCGACCACCTGGGCCGGGTCCGGACGATGCTGCTGGCCGCCGTGCTGTTCGCGATCAGCGGCATCGGCTCGATGTTCCCGCCGACCATCCAGGTGCTGGCCACCTGGCGGGTGGTCGGCGGGGTCGCGATCGGCATCGCCTCGGTCATCGCGCCCACCTACATCGCCGAGGTCGCGCCCACCGCCTACCGCGGCCGGCTGGCCTCCTTCCAGCAGCTGGCGATCGTGCTCGGCATCACCGTCTCCCAGCTCGTCAACTGGGCGCTCAACCAGGCCGCCGGCGGCGAGTCGACCGGCCACCTCGGCGGCATCCAGGCCTGGCAGTGGATGCTCGGCGTGGAGACGATCCCGGCCCTGGTCTACGGGCTGATGGCGCTGGCCATCCCGGAGTCGCCGCGCTACCTGATCGCCGACCACCGCGAGGCGCAGGCCCGCAAGGTGCTGCTGGAGGTGGAGGGCGAGGGGGTGGACCTCGACGCCCGGGTGGCGGAGATCCGCTCCGTCCTGGAGTCCGCCCACAAGCCGCGGGCCAAGGACCTGCTGGGCGGCCGTTTCGGGCTGCTGCCGATCGTCTGGGTCGGTATCGGCGCCTCGGTGTTCCAGCAGTTCGTCGGCATCAACGTGATCTTCTACTACTCGTCCTTCCTCTGGCAGTCCGTCGGCATCAACGAGTCCAACTCGCTGCTGATCAGCCTCTCCACCTCGATCGTCAACGTGGTCGGCACGGTGGTCGCGATGGTGCTGGTCGACCGGATCGGCCGCAAGCCGCTCGCGCTGGCCGGCTCGGCCGGCATGGCGGCGGCCCTGTCCACCGCCGCCTGGGCGTTCTCCTACCGGCACGGCACCGGTGACACGGCCACCCTGGACGACACCCACGCCACCGTCGCACTGGTCGCGGCGCACGTCTTCGTGTTCTGCTTCGCGTTCTCCTGGGGTGTGGTGGTCTGGGTCCTGCTCGGCGAGATGTTCCCCAACCGGATCAGGGCGCTCGCCCTCTCCGTCGCCGCCTCGGCCCAGTGGATCGCCAACTGGGCGATCACCGTCAGCTTCCCCGACCTCGCCGACTGGAACCTGTCGGCGACGTACATCGGGTACGCCTTCTTCGCGCTGCTCTCCATCCCCTTCGTGGCCTTCTGCATCAAGGAGACCAAGGGCCGCGCCCTGGAGGAGATGGGCTGACCCCCCGTCCGCAGCACCGCTGTCCACGCCGCCGTGCGCGGCCCGTCCCACCGAGAGGAAGCCATGCCTGAGCAGGGCGGCTCCCGGCAGAACGTCACCTTCCCCGGCAACGGCCGCGAGGCCCACGGCTACCTGGCCCGGCCGCCGCAGGGAGTCGGCCCCGGGCTGGTGGTGGTCCAGGAGTGGTGGGGCCTCACCCCACACGTCGCGGCGATGGCCGACCGCTTCGCCGCGGAGGGCTTCACCGTCCTCGCGCCGGACCTCTTCGGCGGTACGACCACCCACGACGCCGCCGAGGCCGCCCGGCTCAAACGCGAGCTCCCGGTCGGGCAGGCCGTGGTGGACCTGCGCAGCGCGGTCGGGTTCCTGCTCGGGCTGGACGGCGTGGTCGGCGACGCGGTCGGGGTGGTCGGCTTCTGCATGGGCGGCGGCTTCGCCCTGGTGCTGGCCGCCGCCGAGGGCGACCGGGTGGCCGCGGTGGTCCCGTTCTACGGGCTGCCGCCCGACCCGGACTTCGACTACCGCGGCCTGACCGCCCACGTCCTCGGCCACTACGCCGAGCACGACCGCTCGATCCCGATGGCCGCCGTGGACGAGGCGGCCATCCGGATCGGCGAGGCCACCGACGTCCGCCCGGAGGTCCACTTCTATCCGGCCGGGCATGCCTTCATGAACGACGAGAACCTGCTCGGCACCTATGACGCGCTCCAGGCCCGGATCGCCTGGCGGCGGACGCTCAGCTTCCTCTGGGGACACCTCGGCTGACGGGAGCCGTAAGGGCCGAAACGCGCTGGACAGCTGACAGTTCCCCCGGCCATAGTCGCCAGGTGCAGAGCCAACCCCCACCCCGCCGACGCCGCTTCCCCTGGGCCGGCCGCAACTACCGCATCCAGACCGCCGCCACCGTGGTCAGCGGCCTCGGCAATGCCGGCGCCCCGATCGCCACCGCCTTCGCCGTCATGGAGAACGGCGGCTCCACCGCCGAGGTCGGCTATGTCACCGCCGCCCGGCTGGTCCCGGTGGTCCTGCTGCTGATGGTCGGCGGCGCGCTCGCCGACCGCCTGCCGCGCCACCACGTCATGGTCGCGGCCAACCTGTTCAGCGCCGTCTCCCAGGCCGTGCTGGCCGCCCTGGTGCTGGCCGGGGACGTCCGGCTCTGGCAGCTGATGCTGCTCTCCGCGGCGGGCGGCGCCGGCCACGCCTTCTACGCCCCCGCCTCCGAGGGCATGATCATGCAGAGCGTGGCCGCCGAGCACGCCGGCCGGGCCTTCTCGGTCTTCCGGATGGCGCTCAACTCCGCCCAGATCGGCGGCATGGCGCTCGGCGGCGCCCTCACCGCCGCCGTCGGCCCCGGCTGGGTGCTCGCGCTGGACGCCGGCTGCTTCCTGCTCGCCGCCTCGCTGCGCTTCTTCCTGGAGGCCGAGCCGGCCGCGCCCGCCGGGACCGGCGGCGGCATGCTACGCGACCTGCGCGAGGGCTGGCAGGAGTTCGCCTCCCGCCGCTGGCTCTGGGTGATCGTGCTCCAGTTCGCCGTGCTGATGGCCTGCATCACCGCGGTGGAGGCGGTGTACGGGCCGATCGTCGCCGAGCAGCGGCTCGGCGGGGCGCGCGACTGGGGCCTGGCGCTGGCCGCGCACGGCGTCGGTCTGGTGGTGTCCGGCCTGCTGATGGTCCGCTGGCAGCCGCGCCGGATCCTGCTGATCGGCAACTGGGGTGTCTTCCTCTTCGGCCTGCCCGCCCTGGCGCTCGCCCTGGCCGCGCCGTTGCCGGCCCTGGTGGTGGCGATGTTCCTGTCCGGCGCCGGGGTCACCGTCTTCGGCGTCAACTGGATGATCGCGCTCCAGCAGGAGATCCCGGCTGACGCGTTCTCCCGGGTCTCGGCGTACGACCACCTCGGCTCGCTCTCGCTGGCCCCGGTCGGCACCGCCCTGGCCGGCCCGGCCGCGGACGCGCTCGGCCTCTCCGGCGCGCTCTGGGCGTGTGCGGCGCTCTGCCTGTTGCTGAGCGCCGTCGTCCTGCTGGAACCCCAGGTCCGCCGCCTCTCCCGGCGCACCGCCGTCCAGCCGTCCGCACCGCTCGCGGAGCCCGCCCCCGCCCGCTGACCCCCGCGTGCGTCCTCCGGCGGGCAACCACGGGCGGGCGCCGCTCGTCCGACCAGGTGACGACGGAGTGATACCTGGGGGGCGCCCGATGCCTAAGCCGCTGCTGTTCCTGGACGTCGACGGCGTGCTCAACCCGGTCTGCCCCGGACCGGACGCCGACTTCGACGCGCACACCCTGCTCGGCTACACCGTGCTGCTCTCCGCCGGCCAGGGCCTGGAGCGCCGGCACGTCGACCGGCTGCTCGCCCGCCCGCCGCGCGCCCGCGCCGTCCGGCTGCCGGTCAGCCGGTGGGCAGCCAGCTGACGTGCCCGGCCAGCAGCGCGTACCCGACGAAGGCCACCGTGTCGATCAGCGCGTGCGCCACCACCAGCGGCATCACCCGGCCCCACCGCCGGTACAGCAGGCAGAACACCGCGCCCATCACCATGTTGCCGACCAGCCCGCCGACCCCCTGGTACAGGTGGTAGGAGCCCCGCAGCACCGAGCTGGCCGCCACCGTGGCCGGCCACGACCAGCCCAGCTGCCCGAGCCGGCGCAGCAGGTAGCCGAGGACGACGACCTCCTCCAGGATCGCGTTCTGCCAGGCGGAGGCGACCAGCACCGGGATCCGCCACCAGACGTCCGGCAGCCCGGACGGCGCCACCGTCAGGTTGTAACCGGCCGCCTGCGAGAGCAGGTAGAGCGCCAGCCCGGAGCCGCCGATCGCGGCGGCGACGGCGGCACCGCGGCCGAGGTCGCGCAGCTTCTGCCCGAGGTCGAAGCCGAGCACCCGCAGCGCGGTGCCCTCGCGCACCAGCAGGTAGCCGACCAGGACGACCGGCATCAGCCCGCGCCCGATGTAGTAGAGCTGCCAGGCGAGGTCGAGCCAGGGCCGGCCGGGGGCGCGCGAGGAGTTCAGGGTGGCGACCTGCTGGCCGAGGTTGAGCGTCTCGGTGAGCGATCCCGTGAAGCTGATCAGCGCGCCGACGCCACTGGCCCCGAGGGAGAGGCCGAGGACGGTCAGCAGCTCGACGCCAAGCAGCCGGCGCGTGGGCGTCGCGGTCTCCGGTGCGGTCGGGGCGGTGGTCACGGCGTGCTCCAGCGGTCCGGCATCGCTCCGGCCGTCGGCCGACCGCCGGAGCGATCATCCTTCCACAGGAGGGGCGCCGGGCCCTCTCGTAGGGCCAAGCCCTAGCCCACCGGCCAGGTGTGCACGGGCTCGCCGCCACGCATGTACTCGATGTACCGCCGGGTCATCGCCGCCAGCGCCGCCGGCCGGTCCATCCCGAACTGCTCGCGCAGCCGGTGGAAGGTGGCGCTCTGCCAGGAGGCGCCGTTGACCCGGCGCAGGCAGCGCTGTTCGATGATGCCGAGGTAGCGGTCCCGGTCGGCGGGCTCCACGCCCCACTCGTCCAGCCCCTGGTGGGCCATCGGCAGCAGCTCGTTCATGATCAGGTCGACGGCGGGAACGGTGGTGAGCCCACCCCCGCGCCCGGCCCGTCCGTGCCGCGGCCACTGGAAGACCGCGTCGATGCCGTACCGGGCGGCCTGCCGGAAGTTCTCGTCGGCCCGCTCGAACGGCAGCCTCGTCCAGATCGGCCGCGGCTGTTCGGCCAGCACCCGCACCAGGCCGTAGTAGAACGCCGCGTTGGCCAGCGTGTCGGCGACGGTCGGCCCGGCCGGCAGCGCGCGGTTCTCCACCCGCAGGTGCGGCACGCCGTCGCTGACGTCGTACACCGGCCGGTTCCAGCGGTAGATGGTGCCGTTGTGCAGCCGCATCTCGGCGAGCCGCGGCACGCCCCCGGAGGCGAGCGTCTTGACCGGGTCCTCGTCGTCGCAGATCGGCAGCAGCGCCGGGAAGTACCGCAGGTTCTCCTCGAACAGGTCGTACGCCGAGTCCACCCAGCGCTCGCCGAACCACGTGATCGGGCGCACGCCCTGGGCCTTGAGCTCCGCCGAACGGGTGTCACACGCCTGCTGGAAGAGCACCGGCCTGGTCTCCCGCCAGAGCTCCCGCCCGAACAGGAACGGCGAGTTGGCGCCGAGCGCGAGCTGCGGGCCGCAGATCGCCTGGGCGGCGTTCCAGACCGAGGAGAACCGCTCGGGGGTGACTTGGAGGTGCAACTGCAACGAGGTCGCGGCGGCCTCGGCGACCATGGTGATCGACTCCAGCTGGAGGCGCTCGACGCCCTCGATGTCCAGCGTGATGTCCTCGCCGCGGGCGGCCAGGATCTGGTCGCTGAGCAGGCTGTACCGCTGATTGTGGGACATCGCGTCCAACCCGGTGTGGTCGTGCTCCAGGGTCGGCAGGATGCCCACCATGACGATCCGCGCGCCGGCCTCGGCGGCCCTGCGGTCGGCGTAGCGCAGCCCGGTGTCGATCTCCTCGCGCAGCTCCTCGAAGACGTGGCCGCAGAGCCGGTGCGGGGTGATGTTGACCTCGATGTTGAACTGCCCCAGCTCGGTCTGGAAGTCGCTGGAGCCGATCGCGCTGAGCACCTGGGCGTTGCGCATCACCGGCAGGCCCTGCTCGTCGGCGAGGTTGAGCTCGATCTCCAGGCCCATCACCGCCCGGGGCCGGTCGAAGCGGTTCTCGCGCAGCATCCGTCCGAGCGCGTCGAGGCAGGACTGGAGCTTGCGGCGGTACAGCTGCCGGTCTGACAGGTCCGCGCGTGTCGCCACGACCTTCTCGCCCATGATCCCCTCCTCCTGAGCCGCCCGGCCGAGCGACCGTGCATGCATCATGCCCACCCCGAAGATCGATACCCGATTGCTTCGAACGGCTTGCAATGCAAGGAAACTGACGGTCTTTCAGCACATCCGCCGACTTGCCCGGCGCCACCGCCTGTGATAAACAGGTCACCCTGCGCACCTGTTCGATAGAATTCGCACTGCGCCCAGGCCGGACCACTGCCGCTCCGCAACCCTCGTCGACGGCAGCGGCCGTACCAGCACCGCGATCATGCACAACCGGACATGGCCAGGTCCCGTCACCGACGACACACCGCGCCATGCCGGTATGCCGCACTCGCACGCCGATCTCGCACGGAGAGGCGACCCCGCCATGACTCTGCAGACCCCCCAGCCCCCGCCCAGTGCCCTGCGCGCGGTCCTCGCCGCGCTCGACTCGGAGGACGCGCTGCGCCAGCCCGCCGCCGCAGCGCTGCGTCATCCGGCCGGACCGCTGCTCCCCGCGCACCCGCTCGCGGTCCACGTCCTGGACGGGCCGCGCCCGGAGCTCACCGCCGCCCGGCGGACGGGCTGGCGCTTCCTGATCAAGGACGGCACCGAGGTGGCCGCCGCGGCCGAGGTGGTGCAGGGCGTCGAGGGCCACACCTTCTCCCACTTCACCGCCGGGCCCTACCTGGACTCCACCGTCCGGGCGCTGCGCCAGGCCTGGCAGCTCACCCAGACCTCACGGGCCCGCCGGCAGCCCCGGCTGCTGACCTTCCCGGGCCAGTACGCGACGGCGCTCTGGCTGCACAGCCCGGACGCCGAACCGGGGGCGGACCTTCTGATCCCGCTGGCACCGGCTCCGCTCGGGGTCACCGCGCACCGCGCCTACCCGGCCGCCGACCTGCTGCCGGTGCTGGCCCGGGCGCCGCTGGGCCGGCCGCTGCTGCTCGGCTCCCCCTGAGCCTGCCCCTCCCCGCCAGCCCCTCCCCCGCCGGCCGGCTCCGCACCGGCCCCACCGTGCCCGCCCCACCCGGACGGGCCATCGGGCATGGCCCCAAAAGGCCAGCCATCCGATGGCCCGTCCGGGGGCTTTTTCGGGTCGCAGCCACCTGAACGGGTGATCTCTGCCCCCGGGTTGTGGCGCATGTCACCAAATTGCTGCGCGATCGTCCCGGGATGCCGACACTGGGAACCAGCGTGGAAGGACCACCTGTCCTACCCACTTGAGCGCCGGCCTACACCTGTCCGGCGCCGGACAGGATCCGACTACCGCGGCGGCTCCCGACGGGCATCCGGCGGCGCCGCATCACGGGGAGGATCGCAGAGCGAAGCGAGGGTACGTATGTGCCAGCACCGTCCTGAGTGCCCGTCGGCCGAGTCCGAGGACCGCGAGGCGGCCGTACCGGTGGCCTGCCACCCGGAGCAGGGTTGGAGCCTGCTCTGCAACGGCGTCCTGCTCTTCGAGGACACCGGCGAACTGCTGCCCGACGGCCGGGTGATCGCCCCGCGCCGCCCTGTCGCCCACGCGGCCTGACCCGCCGCCGGCGGGGGCAGCCGCCGACCGACGCAGAACAACGGGCAGGGCCCCGGCGGAACTCCTCCCAACCAAAGGCTGGGGGAGTTCCGCCGGGGCCCTGCCGTACCTCTCCTCGCTCAGTTGCCGTACTCGTCCAGCGGCGGGCAGGAGCAGACCAGGTTGCGGTCGCCGTACGCGCCGTCGATACGGCTGACCGGGGGCCAGTACTTGTCCGACGGGTTCACACCCGCCGGGAAGACGGCCTCCTGCCGCGAGTAGCCGTGCGCCCAGTCGCCGGCCAGCGTGGCGGCGGTGTGCGGGGCGTTGCGCAGCGGGTTGTCCTCGGCCGCCCACTCGCCCGAGCCGACCTTGTCGATCTCGGCCCGGATCTCGATCATCGCGTCGCAGAACCGGTCGATCTCGTGCAGGTCCTCGGACTCGGTCGGCTCGATCATCAGGGTGCCGGCCACCGGGAAGGACATCGTCGGCGCGTGGAACCCGTAGTCGATCAGGCGCTTGGCGATGTCGTCCACCGTCACGCCCGTCTCCTTGGTGAGCGGGCGCAGGTCGATGATGCACTCGTGCGCGACCAGGCCGCCGGGGCCGGTGTAGAGCACCGGGAAGTGCGGGGCCAGGCGCTTGGCGATGTAGTTGGCGTTCAGCACCGCCACCTGGGTGGCGCGCTTGAGGCCCTCGCCGCCCATCAGCCGGACGTACGCCCAGGAGATCGGCAGGATCGCCGCCGAGCCCCACGGCGCGGCCGAGATCGGGCCGACGCCGGTGGCCGGGCCGGCCTCGGCCTGCAGCGGGTGGTTCGGCAGGTACGGCGCGAGGTGCGCGCGGACCGCGACCGGGCCGACGCCCGGGCCGCCGCCGCCGTGCGGGATGCAGAAGGTCTTGTGCAGGTTCAGGTGCGAGACGTCCGCGCCGAACTTGCCCGGCTTGGCGAGGCCGACCAGGGCGTTCAGGTTGGCGCCGTCCACGTACACCTGGCCGCCGGCCTCGTGCACGGCCGCGCAGATGTCGGTGATCTCGGTCTCGTACACGCCGTGGGTGGACGGGTAGGTGACCATCAGCACCGAGAGCTGGTCGCGGTGCTGCGCGATCTTGGCCTTCAGGTCGTCCACGTCGACGTCGCCGTCGACCAGGGTCTTCACCACGACCACGCGCATGCCGGCCATCACGGCGGAGGCCGCGTTGGTGCCGTGCGCGGAGGACGGGATCAGGCAGACGTCACGCTGGGTGTCGCCGTTGGCGTGGTGGTAGGCGCGGACGGCCAGCAGACCGGCCAGCTCGCCCTGGGAGCCGGCGTTCGGCTGGATCGAGACGGCGTCGTACCCGGTCACCTCGACCAGCTGGCGCTCCAGCTCGCGGATCAGGGTCAGGAAGCCCTGCGCCTGGTCGATCGGCGCGAACGGGTGCAGCTGGCCGAACTCGGGCCAGGTCACCGGCTCCATCTCGGTGGTCGCGTTGAGCTTCATGGTGCAGGAGCCCAGCGGGATCATGCCGCGGTCCAGCGCGTAGTCGCGGTCCGACAGGCGGCGCAGGTAGCGCAGCATGGCGGTCTCGGAGCGGTGGCTGTGGAAGACCGGGTGGGTCAGGTACTCGTCCTCGCGCAGCAGCGCGGCCGGCAGCGCGTCGGCGCTCTCGGCGGCCTCCACGCCCTCGACGCCGAACGCGGCCCAGACGCCCGCCAGGTGCTCGCGGGTGGTGGTCTCGTCGGTGGAGACCGAGATCCGGTCCTCGCCGTCCTGGTGGACGTTGATGCCGTGGGCGCGCGCGGCCTCGGCGATCGCGGCGGCGCGGCCGGGGACGACGGCGGTGACGGTGTCGAAGAACTCGCCGTGCAGCAGCTCGACGCCACCGGCCCGCAGGCCCTCGGCGAGGGCGGCGGCGTAGCGGTGGGTGCGGCGGGCGATGTCGGCCAGGCCGTCCGGGCCGTGGTAGACGGCGTACATCGAGGCCATCACGGCGAGCAGCACCTGGGCGGTGCAGATGTTGCTGGTGGCCTTCTCGCGGCGGATGTGCTGCTCGCGGGTCTGCAGCGCCAGGCGGTAGGCGCGGTTGCCGTCGGCGTCGACGGAGACGCCGACCAGGCGGCCGGGCAGCGAGCGGGCGTACTCGGCACGCACCGAGAGGTAGCCGGCGTGCGGGCCGCCGAAGCCCATCGGCACACCGAAGCGCTGCGAGGTGCCGCAGGCGATGTCGGCGCCGAGCGAGCCCGGGGACTTCAGCAGGGTGAGCGCCAGCAGGTCGGCGGCGACGGCGACGATCGCGCCGAGGCCGTGGGCCTGCTCGATGACGGGGGCGAGGTCGCGGACCACACCGGTGGCGCCCGGGTACTGCAGCAGCACACCGAAGACGCCGCGCTCGGCGATCTCGGCGGGGATGCCCGCGGAGAGGTCGGCGACGACGACCTCGACACCGGTCGGCTCGGCCCGGGTCTCGATCACCGCGATGGTCTGCGGCAGGGTCTCGACGTCGACCAGGAAGACACCGCCCTTGACCTTGGTGACGCGGCGGGCCAGCGCCATCGCCTCGGCGGCCGCGGTGCCCTCGTCCAGCAGCGAGGAGCCGGAGGTGGGCAGGCCGGTCAGGTCGGAGACCAGGGTCTGGAAGTTGAGCAGGGCCTCCAGGCGGCCCTGCGAGATCTCCGGCTGGTACGGCGTGTACGCGGTGTACCAGGCCGGGTTCTCCAGGACGTTGCGCAGGATCACCGGCGGGGTGAAGGTGCCGTAGTAGCCCAGGCCGATCATCGGCTGGAGCACCTGGTTGCGGCCTGCCAGCTCGCGCAGCTCGGCGAGGACCTGCGCCTCACTGCGGCCGGCGGGCAGGTCCAGGCCGGTGATGGAGCGGATCGCCTCGGGAACGGCGGTGGCGGCGAGCTCGTCCAGCGAGCCGTAACCGACCTGGGCCAGCATCTTCTCCTGCGCGGCGGCGTCGGGGCCGATGTGGCGGTTCTCGAAGGGGCTGGCCAGCTCAAGCTCGGTGAGGGTCGGGGCGCCGGTGGGGCGTCCCGCGTTCGGCTGGGCGTTCATGGTGGTCGAGGCCTCCTGGTCACGGACCGGCGGGGGTACGCACGCCGTGCGGCTCCGCCGCTGTGGACAACAGCGGACGAGCCTGGGCGGGCGGACCCGACAGGCCTCCCCCTCTGTCATCGGGACCTGAGAGCTTCACCCGCGCGGCACGCCATGGGCGCGCCGCCGGCTTGCACCGTCGGTGAGGGTGGTGGCCACCGGCTCCCTCGCCGGCAGTCCTGCCCTGCTTTCCAGAGTGACCTATCCCACACGGTACGGATGCCTGAGAGATTCCGGGGAGGAGTTGCTCCTTCGGCGCCCCGACCAGTGGTTTTCGCTGTCGGGGACTCTCCCGAGCGGGCTCGGCGGTCGCGCCCAGGGTACCAGCGGGAGGCCCTTCGATCACGGGTGCGTCCGGTCACTCCCGGGACTTCCCCGTGACCCGGACGGCGCAGCACCGGGCCCGTCCGGCCCCGCCCCGGTCGCGCCCGTCCGGTTCATGGCTTTTGGTGTGAAGTGGCGGATGGAACGGGCGGGCCGGCCGTCGGCCTGCGGGAGTTCCGCAGGCGCAGCGCACTGGAGGAAAGAGTGCAGACCGATATCGACCCCCGGGACCTCATCGGCCACAAGGCGGTCGACCGCAACGGAGACAAGATCGGCACGGTCGACGAGGTGTACCTGGACGACGCCACCGGGCAGCCCGAATGGGCGGCCGTCCGGACGGGCATCTTCGGCCGGGACGCCTTCGTCCCCCTGACCACGAGCGAGTTCTCCGGCGACGAGCTGCGGGTGCCGTACGACAAGTCGCTGGTGAAGGAGTCGCCGGACTTCGGCGTCGGCCAGCACCTGTCGCCGGCCCAGGAGCTCCAGCTGTACCGCTACTACGGGCTGGACACCCCGGTGGACGGACGCCCGTCGGCGGGCGACGGCTCCGGGTCCGAACCCGCCGACCTGGACTTCGGCTCGGTCCCGGCCGCGGCCCCGACGGCGGCGGCCGGCACCGCGGTGGCCGCCGCCAGGCACACGGCACCGAAGCCCGCGGACCCCCCGGCCACCCCGACCGCCGCACCGGCCGCGCCCGCCGCGAAGCCGCTCGCCTTCCACCCGGCCGACACCCCGGCCCCCTCCCCCCTCACCACCCCGGCGGCCGACCTCGGCAAGCCGTCCGAACCCGCCACGGAGGCCAACGTGCGGACCCTCAGCACCACCGCACCCGCCGCCCCCGAGCCGCGCCCCCAGGCCGCACCCGCCGCCCCCGCCGCGCCGGCCACCACCGGCCCGGTCGCCCCCGCCGCCGCGGCCTCCACCACCCCGGGGCCGGCCTCGTCCGCGCCCAGTGGCCCGGTGGAGATCACCTGCCGTGAGGAGCGCCTGGACATCACCACCGAGTGGCACGTCCTCGGCACCGCGAAGCTGCGCAAGTACGTGACCAGCGAGCCGGTCGAGCGCCGCGTCCCGGTGGTCCGCGAGCGCGTCCGGGTGGAGCGGATGCCGGTCGGCGAGGCCGAGCGGGCCGCGCTGAGCGACAAGGACATCGCCGAGGCGGTGGAGGAGGTCACGCTTCGCGAGGAGCGCCCGGTGGTCCGCAAGTACCTGGCCCCGATCGAGCGGGTGCGCCTGGTGGTCGAGCGGTACACCACCGAGGAGGTGATCCGCGACGAGCTGCGCCGCGAGCACGTCGAGGTCCACGACAACACCGCCGCCTCGACCCCGGCCCCGACCCCCGCAGCGCCGCCCGACCCCGCCCACGCCCACGCCCCCGCCCCGGCGGACGAACCGTCCCGCCCGGCCCCCCTCAGACCCCTCGCCTGACAGCAGCTCACCCAGGACCCCGAGCCCGCCACGGCCCGGGGTCCTTCGGGCTTCCACCCCGCGAACCCGCCCTCCGGGGCCTCGGTCCTTCGACTTTGCCAAAGCTTCACCGATCGATATTTGACATAATGAAGTATCTCCCTGCATGGTTATTTCAGTTCATTCACTATGTACGGGAGGAAGCAACCGTGAGTGAGGCACCACAGCCCACCACCGCGGCCGAGAAGCAGAGCAGCGCCCGGGTCCTGCCGGCCCTCATCCTGGCGATGCTGTCGTTCAGCGTGGTGCAGACCGCGGTCGTCCCGATCCTGCCCTCGCTGGCCAAGGAGCTCAGCGTCTCCGGCTCCAGCATCACCTGGCTGATGACGGCCAACCTGCTCTCGGCCGCCGTGCTGACCCCCCTGCTGGGCCGCTTCGGCGACCTGCGCGGCCGTAAGCCGATGCTGCTGATCTCGCTGACCGGCCTGGTGGCCGGCTCCGCGCTGGCGGTCAGCACCCACTCCTTCACCTGGCTGGTCGTCGCCCGCGTCCTGCAGGGCGCCGGCGGTGGCGTGCTGCCGCTGGCGATCAGCATCGTCCGCGACGAGCTGCCGAAGCAGAAGGTGACCGGCGGCGTCGCCGCCATCAGCGCCTCGATGGGCGTCGGCTCCGGCCTCGGCCTGGTGGCGACCGGTCTCCTGCTGGAGCACTGGAGCTACAAGTCGATCTTCTGGATGGGCCTGGTCTTCGGCCTGATCGCGGTCGCCCTGGTCGCCCTGCGGGTGCCCAGCGACCCGGTCACCGACAAGGAGGGCGGCGCCGACCCGCTCGGCGCCCTCACTCTGGCCGGCTGGCTCTCCGCCCTGCTGGTCGCGGTCAGCCAGGGCAACAACTGGGGCTGGACCTCGACCAAGACGCTCGGCCTCTTCGCCGTCGCCGCAGTGATCGCCCTGATCTGGGGCGTCATCGAGGTCAAGGTGAAGCACCCGCTGGTGGACATGAAGATGATGTCCCGCCCGGCCGTCGCCTTCACCAACCTGGCCGGCCTGCTGATCGGCTTCGGCATGTACGGCTCGTTCATGGTGATCAGCAACTTCGCCCAGACCCCGGAGAAGTTCACGCACTACGGCTTCACCGCCACCGTGCTGCACGCCGGCATCATGCTGCTGCCGTCCGCCATCGGCTCGATGGTCGCCGCCCCGCTGGGCGCCCTGCTGATCGCCCGCCGCGGCCCGCGTCTGCCGCTGGTCCTCGGCGGTGTGCTCGGCGCCGTCGCGATGGTCTACCTGGCCGTGCGCCACAGCCACGAGGCCGACATCTACACCGCTTCGGCGATCTTCGGTCTGGGCATCGGCCTCGCCTTCTCGGCGATGCCCGCCTACATCAACGGCGCCGTCCCGGTCGAGCAGAGCGGCATCGCCAACGGCATGAACGCCGTGCTGCGTACCGTCGGTGGCGCGATCGGCACCGCCGTGATGGCCGCGATCCTGACCGGCGACACCATGAAGCTGCCGATCCCGGTCTCGCTGCCGACCCTGGACGCCTACAAGCACGCGTTCTGGACCGCCGCGGTGGTCTGCGCGATCGCCGGCGCCGTCCCGTTCCTCATCCGCTCCGTCAAGCCGGCCGTCACCGTCGCCGCCGGCAACGAGGTCGCGGACCTGAACTCCAGCCCCGCGCTGGCCAAGACCGACGCCTGACGAGGCGTCCACCCCCCCGCGCTCAGGGACAGAGCGCGGGGGACCGGTCCCCGAACGGTCGACGAGGGCATCGCGACCGCCCGAGGCCCGGCACTTCATACGGCCCCACCCGGTTCCCCTACCGGGTGGGGCCGTTTCGTACGCTCAGCCCTCCCCCGGGCCATCGCCCCCGTCCGCGCCCCCGTCCGCACCCCCGGACCCGCCCTCGCCGCCCCGCAACGGCAGCGGACGCGCGGGCTCCAGCGCCGGGTCGTCCACCGCGAAGGTCCGCACCCGGCCAGGCCCGCTCCACGGTGTCTCGAACCGCACCGTCACCCGCCCGACCCCACTGCCCTGCACCCACCCGGGCCCGAACTCACCGTGGTGCACGTCCTGCCCCGGCATCCAGTGCCGCACCGCGGGCCCCACCGGCTCCGGCTCGTCCCCCTCCCCGCCCTCCACCACCTCGTGCTCGGCGGCCTCCTCCCGGACGGCCTGCGCGAACAGGTCCTCCTGGGTGTAGTCGGCCAGCTGCGAGACCCCGACGCCGAGCAACCGCACCCCGCCGGTGATGTCCACCTGCGAGGCCAGCCGCCGAGCCGTCTCCGTGATCACCGCCTCGTCGTCCGTCGGGCCGCGCAGCGTCTCCGAACGGGTCAGCGTGGAGAAGTCGAACCGCCGCACCTTCAGCACCACCGTCCGCCCCGACCGGCCGGCCGCGCGGAGCCGCCGCACGCACCGCGCGGCCAGGACGTCGACCTCGCGCAGCACCCGGTCCCGGTCGGCGAGGTCCACCTCGAAGGTGTCCTCCACCGACACCGACTTGGCGTCCTGGTCGGGGACCACCGGCCGGTCGTCCAGCCCTGTCGACATGTGGTGGACGCCGGCGCCGTGCGCCTTCCCCAGCAGCTGCACCAGCTCCGCCTCCCCCGCCTCGGCGAGGTCGGCCACCGTGTTCAACCCGGCCCGCCGCAGCACCTGTTCGGTGGCCGGGCCGATGCCGGGCAGCGCGCGCACCGGCATCGGCCCGAGCACCGCGCGCTCCTGGCCGGGCTCGATCAGCACCAGCCCGTCCGGCTTTGCCTGCTCGGAGGCGATCTTGGCCATCAGCTTGGACCCGGCCGCCCCGACCGAGGCGGTCAGCCCGGTGCGCCGGTGGATGTCGGCCCGCAGGTCCTCCGCGAGGGCCACCACCAGCCGCTCCCCCGTCCCGTGGTCGGCCGCCGCCAGCGCCGGGCCGTACGGACCGGCCTCCAGGTCGACGAACGCCTCGTCCAGGCTGAGCGGCTGGACCAGCGGTGACAGCTCCCGCAACAGGCCCATCACCAGCTCGCTCACCTGCCGGTAGGCCTCGAACCGCCCGGACAGGAACGCCGCGTTCGGGCAGAGCCGGCGCGCCTGCGCCATCGGCATCGCCGAGTGCACGCCGAACTTCCGCGCCTCGTACGAGGCCGTGGAGACCACCCCGCGCCCGCCCAGACCGCCGACGATCACCGGCTTCCCGCGCAGGCTCGGCTTGGCCGCCTGCTCCACCGCGGCGAAGAAGGCGTCCATGTCGAGGTGGATGATGCTCGGCAGTGACCGCACCTGCCGATCATGCCGCACGGGTACGACAGCCCGGCCGAACCCGGCCGCCTCCCCGGTACCGTCCCGCTCCCGGTACCCCGCCCGGCTACCGCTGCTGCGCCGCCCCCGCGTCGGCCAGCGCCCGCGGGATGCCCTCCTCCTTGGGGCCGAGGAACAGCGGGTCCGGCCGCAGCCAGGCGTTCAGCGCCGCCTTGCCCGCCCCCGGGATCTCCCGCAGCCCGCCGTACAGCCAGGTGGCGTCGTGCACCTCCGGCACCCCGACCGCGTACGCGTCGATGCCGGCCGCCTCACAGAGCGCCAGCGCCCGCCGGACATGGAAGTCCTGGCTGACCAGCACCGCGCGGTCCACCCCGAAGATCCGGTGCGCCCGGGTGCAGGAGTCCCAGGTGTCGAAGCCCGCGTAGTCCCCCACCACCCGCACCTGCGGCACCCCGTGCTCGATCAGGTACTGCCGCATCGCGTCCGTCTCGTCGTAGCTGTCCCGGCCGTTGTCGCCGGTGACCAGGACCGCCTGGACCTTCTGCTCCCGGTACAGGTCGACCGCCGCGTCCAGCCGGTGTGCCAGGTACGGCGACGGCTTGCCCTGGAACAGGCCCGCGCCGAACACCACCGCCACCGGTGCCTTCGGCGCGCTCGCCACGGTACCGACCCGGTCCTCCGCCGAGATCCACAGCCAGGCACTCGGCGCCAGCGCCAACGCGCAGCCCGCGGTGACGAGTTGGAAGATCCGGCGCTGGGTGCGCCGCCGTGCCAGCCGGACGCCGAGCCGCCGTGCCCGCCGCCGCAGCAGGCCGGGTATTCCGGAGCCGAACCGCACGTACTCCCCCTTGAGTCGCTCACCAGACTTGATCGGTTCACCAGGCACGACGAGGCCGCGGCCCGGACGGTTCCCCACCCGGGCCGCGGCCTCGTCAGTACGCCTGTAGTACGCCTGTAGTACGCCTGTCAGACCGCGCGGTTGCGGCGCTGCGCCAGCTCGTCGCCCGGGTCGTGCCCGACCACCGTCTCACCGGTGTCGGTCCGCTCTGCGTGCAGCCGCCCGAGGGTCAGCTCCAGCTCCTGCCAGACCGCGCCGACGGCGATGCCGAAGACGCCCTGACCGCCCTTCAGCAGGTCGACCACCTGCTGCGGCGTGGTGCACTCGTACACCGTGGCGCCGTCGCACATCAGCGTCAGCCCCGCCAGCTCGGCGACCTCGGGGGACTGCAGATGGGCGACCGCCACCCGGATGTTCTGGAGCGAGACGCCCGCGTCCAGCAGCCGCTTCACGATCTTCAGCAGCAGGATGTCGCGAAAGCTGTACAGCCGGTGGCTGCTCGCCGGGTAGACCGAGCGGACGCTGGGCTCGAGCAGCCCCGTCCGGGCCCAGTAGTCGAGCTGGCGGTACGTGATCCCGGCCGCCGCGCAGGCCGTCGGCCCGCGGTAGCCGATCAGTTCCGAGGTGGGCGCGAGCCGCTCGATGGCGGGCTGACCGGGCTGTACGGCCGGGAACCGGCCCAGCCGGGGCAGCTCCGTCCGGGGCAGGTCGGTCACGCTGCGGGCGGTGCGCGGCATGTGCACGGCACACAGGCCTCCCACGGCCGCTTCATCGCCGGTGCCGGTCATGCCTACCTCCGTCCACTCATGCTGCGGGCAACCCAGACTGCGGGCGACAGGCACCC
This sequence comes from Kitasatospora sp. NPDC041988, assembly GCF_055588525.1. Taxonomy (NCBI): domain Bacteria; kingdom Bacillati; phylum Actinomycetota; class Actinomycetes; order Kitasatosporales; family Streptomycetaceae; genus Kitasatospora; species Kitasatospora sp. NPDC041988. The sequence goes on along the minus strand of NZ_JBVJCO010000005.1, from coordinate 9,083 downwards.
GGGCAGCCACTCCTGACGGTAGGCAGTCCCCTATGGCCCGTCAACGATCGCCACGCCGGGCGGGACAAACCACGTCACTCAGGAGAGTGGTTTTTCGTGCCCCTAGTGTGGGTAGGTGGACGCTTTTTGGCAAAACGACCGAACGTATACGGCACGACGCCGCATACGGCCCCCCGGACGACACCCCGCAGGCGGCCGGCTACTGCGGCGTGCCGCCGCCGAAGTCCTCGGGCGAGACCTGGTCGAGGAACTCGCGGAACTTCTCCACCTCGTCCTCCTGCTCGTCCGGGATCGCGATGCCCGCCTCGGCGAGCACCTCCTCGCTCCCGTAGATCGGCGTACCGGTCCGCAGCGCCAGTGCTATCGCGTCGGACGGCCGGGCGCTCACCTCGACCCCGCCGGCGAAGACCAGCTCGGCGTAGAAGACACCCTCCCGCAGGTCGGTGATCCGCACCTCGGTGAGCTGTTGCCCGAGCGCCTCCAGGACGTCCTTGAAGAGGTCGTGCGTCAGCGGGCGCACCGGAGTCATGCCCTGCTGGGCGAAGGCGATCGCGGTCGCCTCGCCGGGGCCGATCCAGATCGGCAGGTAACGGTCGCCCCCGACCTCCCGGAGCAGCACGATCGGCTGGTTGGAAGGCATCTCCACCCGGACACCCACGACGTCGAGCTCATTCACACAGGCAACCCTATGGCCCTTGACCCGGATATGAAAGCGCAGAGCCGACCGCGCTGGTCAGCGGGGTCGGCCGGTCAGGTACGGGTCCGCAAACCGGCCTGGACCATGGCCGCGTGCAGCCGGACGGAGAGCGTGGCCAGCTCCCTCGCGGTGGCCTCGGCATGCGCCCTGGTCTGCGGGTTCCGGTGCCGGCGCAGCGGCGCCACCACCTGCTCGACGAGCGCGATCTCGCGGTCGGCGGCGGCCTTCATGGCGCGCAGGTGGCGCGGCTCAAGCCCGTACCGGCCCAGCTCCGCGACCAGCCGGGCGACCTGCAGCGCCTCGCCGTCGTAGCCACCGTCCGGCCCTGCCGCGACCAGCCCGTAGGACTCCCACTCGGCCAGCTGCCGCTCGCCGGCCTCGGCGGCGGCCAGCAGTTCGGCCCGGCCCAGCCGGACCCCGGCCGAGCTCTCGGCGCCGGCCACCAGCTCGCGGTCCGCCTCCTCCAGCGGCCCGGGCCGGGCGTCGGCGGCGGGCAGCGCGGGCGGGCTCTCACCGCGCTCCATGGCGTCCAGGTGCTCGCGGATCACCCGCAGCGGCAGATAGTGGTCACGCTGCATCCGCAGGACGTAGGCCAGCCGCTCGACGTCGGCCGGGCTGAACTTGCGATACCCCGAGGGCGTGCGCTGCGGCTCGACCAGGCCCTCCGCCTCCAGGAACCTGATCTTCGAGATGGTGACCTCGGGGAAGTCGTCCCGCAGGAAGGCCAGCACCGCGCCGATGCTCAGCAGCTCGTCGCCGCCGCGCCGTCGGCCGCCCCCGGCGGGCCGGTCCGGGCGGACCGGCTGCCTGGGGGCCGCGACCACCCCCCGCGTGCCCTGGTCCGCCTGCGGACCGGACGACACGGGGGTGGCCGCCCCGAGAGATGAAGGGGTATTCGTACTCACTCGGGCTCCTGCCGACGTTGGTTTCAGTACCCCCGGTGGTGGCTGGCGAAGAACACCAGCCGGTACTTCCCGATCTGCACCTCGTCGCCGTTGTTCAGCGGCACCTCGTCGATCCGCTCCCGGTTGACGTACGTGCCGTTGAGGCTGCCCACGTCCGCGACGGTGAAGCCGCCGCCGGGCGTCCGGCGGAACTCCACGTGCTTGCGCGAGACGGTGACGTCGTCCAGGAAGATCTCGCCCTGCGGGTGACGGCCGGCCGTGGTCTTGTCCGAGTCCAGCAGGAACCGGCTGCCCGAGTTCGGGCCGCGCTGGACGATCAGCAGGGCCGTGCCCGGCGGCAGCGCGTCGATCGCCGCCAGCACCTCCGCCGACAGGGCCGGCGTGGCGCCGGTACCGGTCGTGGTGTTGGGGTCGTAGGACTCCAGGCCGGAGATCGAGATGGTCGACGTGGTCTCCGCCGCCCCCTCGGGCAGCGCACCGCCGCGCAGCGCCGTACCGCAGTTGGAACAGAAGCGGGCCGCGGCCGGGTTCTGGTTGCCGCACCTGGGGCACGGAGTGGGGCCAGCCATGTTCACAGCCTCCTGGCGCGGCACACCCGACGGGTTGTGCCCGGCGTACGGGTCCGGGGCAAACCCTCCACCAGAGGTTGAGGGTCCTGACGGGAAACCTATGCGCGGGGCGCCGGAGGGGTCAACCGACGCGCCGTAGCCCGCCGGATTCCCCGCGAACTGCTGGTTGGCGCCGTCCCGGAACAGGGGCCGCTCCGCGTACTCCACCCCCTCGGGGGCAGGGCGCATGCCCGGCACGGCGGGCTCTTCGTCGGCCCGGCGGTGACGCGCGGTGGGTGCCTCGACGGCGGCCGCGTCACGGCCCTTGTTGCGACCGAACAACTTCGAGAAGAAACTCACGGGCGAATCCCCTTGCGTGTGACAGACCCGCCCGCGGGGCAGGGTGAGAACCTCGGACAGGCTGCGGGCCCGGTCTCGGATCGGGCCGGCTGGAGTGGTACTCCGACGTTTGGTGCTCCGGCATGTGCTGGTGTGGACCAGTCTCGCCCACGCGACGACGACCCCCCGCACCGGGGGCCGCCCGCAGGTGACGGGCCGTTCGGCCGGTACCCCGTCACTTCGGAGCCGGCTTGGCGTACTGCGGCGTCTTCAGATCGACGAGGGCGTCGACGACCACCTTCTGTTGCTGGGAGATGGTCGCCCGGGCCTGATGACTCTCCAGGGTGCGGACCACACCTCCCGGGATGTTCAGCGCGGGTGTGAGGTCCTGCGGGTTCCCGACGACGGTGAAGCGATAGGGCTGCGAGACCTTCTTGCCGTCGATCTGCACACCGCCGCCGGACACGTCCGTGAAGTAGGTGTTGACCACCACGCGCACATCGTTGATCTGAATCGCCTCCGCCCCCGCCGCTCGGAGTTCCTGCAGGGTGTCCAGCAGCATATCCGCCTTCACCTGCCCTTGGGGATCATCGACAGTGAGTACGATGCCCGGACCAGTGGCCTTGACCGTTCCCGCGAGCACACCGAGTTCCGTCACCTTCTTCCTGGTCTGTTCCTGGGCCTCCTTGGCCTGGTTGGAACTGTTCTCCAACTTGGCCAGGGACTGCTCGAGCTCCGCTTTCTCCTGTTGGAGACGCTGCTGACGGCCGTCCAGTTCGTCGAGAATCCGGACAAGATCCTCCTGGCGTGCGCCGCGCAGCTGGCTGTGGTGATCGTTGGTCGAGCGGACCTGGATCGCCAGGGCCAGGCCGAGCGAGAACAGCAGCACCGCCACCACCAGCTGGCCGCGCGACAGCCGCGGCGGCCAGAGCGCCGCCTTCAGCCGGCGGCGGCCCGCACCACGGTCGACGGCCGGCGGGGCGGGCTCGGGCTCGTCGGCCTCGGGCTCGTCGGCCTCTGCCCCGGCCTGGGGTTCGGGCTTCGGTCCTGGCTGTGCTTCGGGCTCCGGTCCGGGCTCGGGTGCGGGCTCAGGGGCCTCGGCGGGCGCCTTCGCGACCTCCCGTTCCTCGACCTCAGCCTCAGCCTCAGCCTCTTGCTGCTCCGCGTCCGGCTTCCGCTCGGCCTCCTCGGTCTTCCCGGCCTCCTCAGCCTGCGGAAGCGCCGCCTCGGCCGGTTCCGCCTTCTCCTTCTCCCGGTCCTTCTCTTTCTCCTTCAACGGCTCCGCCTGCTTCACCGGTTCGACCGGCTCCACAGCCTCCGCAGGCTCGGTCGGCTCCACAGGCTCCACAGCCTCCGCGGGCTCGACAGGCTCCGCGGGCTTCCGTAGCGGCTTCTCCGCCGCGGGCGCCGTCTCCCGCTCCACCCTGCCGTTCTCGCGCACGCCTTCTCCCGCCGCTCCGCCCACGGTCTTCTCCTCCGCCGCCTTCTCGCGGCCGGGCTCAGGCGCGGAAGACATGGCGCCTGATCGCAGCGGCGTTGGAGAAGATGCGGATACCCAGGACGACGACGACACCGGTGGACAGCTGCGAGCCGACCCCCAGCTGGTCCCCGAGGAAGACGATCAGCGCCGCGACCACCACGTTGGAGAGGAAGGAGACGATGAACACCTTGTCGTTGAAGATCCCGTCCAGCATCGCCCGGACGCCGCCGAACACGGCATCGAGCGCCGCGACCACCGCGATCGGCAGGTACGGCACGACGGCGTCCGGCACCTCGGGCTGGACGAAGAGTCCGACGACCACCCCGATCACGAGACCCAGTACGGCAATCACGGTCTAGCTGCTCCTGTCCCTGCGGTGGGCGACCCGCTCGTGGTCGCCGTGGGCGAGTGGGCTGTGGTGGTCTTGGCCGAGCCGCTCGGCGTCCGCTTCCCCGAGCTCCGCGGACTCGGTGTGGCCGACGACGACGTGCTCGCGGAGGGGCTCTCCGATCCACCGGCGGACGCCGGCGCGCTCGGGGCGGTGGCGGACGGGCTCGCCGACGGCGAGGCCTCCGGAGTGACGGGCTGGGCGGTCCGCAGGGTGACGCCCACCGCCGCGGGCAGCGTCAGCTTCTTCTGCGCGGAGAGCGTCGACTTGATGCCGTACTTCTCCTGCAGCAGACGCAGGTACTGGCCCGCCATGTTGTTCTCGAAGGCGCCGACCAGCTTGGGCCCGTCGCCGAGCGCCTGCACGCTGTACGGCGGGACGAGCGGCCGGTTGTCCACCAGCACCGCCTCGCCCGCGGCGCGGATCGCCGAGAGTGCGGTGAGCCGCTGCCCGTTGATCGATATGCCCTCGGCGCCGGACTCCCAGAGTCCGTTCACCACCAGCTGGAGGTCCCGGTCGCGCAGCCGGCCGCTGTTGGAGAACCCCTGCCCGGCGCGCGGATCGACGTTCCCGCCGGCGCCGGTACCGGCCGCGTCCTCCAGGACCAGCTTGAGGCCCGGGCCGGTGACCTCGGCCAGGCCGACCGCGCCCGCCAGGGCGGCCGGGTCGCCGTCCCCCGAGGCCAGCGCCTGCTGCTGCGTACTGTCGACCTTCCGCCGCAGCTCCTGCACCTGCTTCTGAAGGCGGTCCGCCGACCCGTTGCTGTCGTTGATCCGGTGGATCAGCGCGTCGCGCTCCTTGGCGAGCGTCGGCTCCGCCTTGTGCGCGTTCACCGCGCCGACCGTCACCACCGCCCCCACCAGGGCCAGCCCGGCGCCCAGCGTCAGCAGGCCCCGGACCGTGCCGGGTATCCGGCTGTCGCGGTCCCCGCCCCGCGCCGCGGCCGCCTCGGCATAACCCTCGTCCAGGCTGTGGTCCATCACGTTGGTCAGCAAGGACATCGAGGCGTCCGGACGGTTGAACCGTCCGTTGCTGGCACTCGGCGTCGGCGTCGCTGGCATGCGGACCATCGTCCCACGTCGGCGGAGGGGCCTGTGCACACCCCCTGACCTGCACACTCACCAGAAGCGACGGATCACCACCAATGCTGCCAAAACGGACAACCGGGTAATCGGGGGTCGGGCGGACCTGCAGACACGCGGACGAGCGGGGGGGGGGGGGGGGGGGGGGGGGGGCCCCCCCCCCCCCCCCCCCCCCCCCCCGCCCTCCCGGAGTCGGCCCCGGGGTCATCCAGCGGTCACCGGCCGGCGCCGTCGACCACCGCCGCCCACTCGTCGAGCAACGCCTCGGTCGCCTCGTCGTCCGGGCCCTCCGCCCAGAGGTGGGTGACCGCCTCGGCCGGGTCCGGCAGCACCAGAGTCCACCGCCCGTCCGCCTCGACCACCCGGACGCCGTCCGTGGTGTCGAGCCGCCGGTTGCCGGCCGCCTCCACCACCGAGCGCATGACCATGCCCTTCGCCGCCCACGGCGTCGCGATGTCCCGCCGCCGGATGTGCGCCTGCGGGATGCGCGCGTCGATCTGGCTCAGCGTGAGCTGGGTCCGGGCCACCAGCCCGACCAGCCGGACGAACGCCGCCGCACCGTCCAGCACACCGCTGAACTCGGGGACGACGAAGCCACCGCGCCCGTCGCCGCCGAACACCGTGCCCTCGGCGGCGGCCGCCTTGGCCAGGTCGTCCGGCGTGGTCGTGGTCCAGATGACCTGGGTGCCGTGGTAGGCCGCCACCTGCTCGGCGATCCGCGTGGTGGTCACCGGCAGCGCGACCTGCCCGCTGCGGCGCTCGGCCGCGACCAGGTCGAGCAGCACCAGCAGCGCCCGGTCGTCGTCGATCACCCGGCCAAGCTCGTCCACGAAGGCCACCCGCTCGCCCACCGGGTCGAAGCGCACCCCGAAGGCCGCCCGGGAGGACGCCACCAGCTCGCCCAGCCTGGCCAGCCCCGCCCGGCGCTCCTCGGCGTCCTCGGTCGGCCGCGACTCGTCCAGCCCGCTGGAGACGGTGAGCGCCTCCACGCCCAGCCGGCCGAGGATGCTCGGCAGGACAAGCCCGGCGCTGCCGTGCGCGGTGTCCACGACCACCTTCAGCCCGGCCTCGCGGACACCCGTGGTGTCGATGGTCCGCAGCAGGTTGCCCGCGTAGGAGTCGAACACGCTGGACGGGAAGGTCAGGTCGCCGATCTCGCCGGGGAACGCGCGCCGGTACTCCTGGCGCGCGTAGACGCGGTCCAGCTTGCGCTGCCCGGCCTGCGAGAGGTCGGCGCCGCGCTCGTCGAAGAAGAGGATGTCCAGCGAGTCCGGCACCCCGGGCGTGGTCCGCAGGAAGATCCCGCCGGCGCTCCCCCGCGCGGTGTGCTGCCGGGCCACCGGCATCGGCACGTTCTCCAGGTCGCGGACGTCGATCGCGCTGGTCTGGAGCGCCGAGATCATCGCCCGCTTGAGCGCACGCGCACCACGCGAGTGGTCACGCGCGATGGTGACGGTCGCCCCCTTCTTCAGCGTGGTCGCGTACGCGCCCGCCAGCCGCACGGCCAGCTCGGGCGTGATCTCGACGTTGAGGATGCCCGAGACGCCGCGGAGACCGAAGAGGTGCTCCTGGCCGCGGGACTCCCAGATCACCGAGGTGTTGACGACCGCGCCGGCCTCGATGGTCTTGAACGGGTAGACGCGGACGTTGGCCGCGATGATCGACTCCTCGCCGATCAGGCACTCGTCCCCGATCACCGCGCCGTCCTCGATGCGCGCGGCCCGCATGACATCGGTGTTCTTGCCGACGACACAGCCCCGCAGGTTGCTCTGCGGCCCGATGTAGACGTTGTCGTGGATGACCGCCTTGTGCAGGAACGCACCGCGCTTCACGACGACATTGCTGCCGAGCACGGTGTGCTCGCGGATCTCCACGCCGGCCTCGACCTTGGCGTAGTCCCCGATGTACAGCGGCCCGCGGAGCACCGCCTCCGGGTCCACCTCGGCCCCTTCGGCCACCCAGACACCCGGAGAGATCTCGAACCCGTCGAGCTCGACGTCGACCTTGCCCTCCAGGACGTCCGCCTGGGCCTTGCCGTAGCTCTCGTGGGTGCCCACGTCCTCCCAGTAACCTTCGGCCACGTACCCGTAGACCCGCTTGCCCTCCTTGAGCAACTGCGGGAACACGTCGCTCGACCAGTCGACGGACTCCCCCGCCGCCACGTAGGCGAAGACCTCGGGTTCCATGACGTAGATCCCGGTGTTCACCGTGTCGGAGAAGACCTGCCCCCAGGTCGGCTTCTCCAGGAAGCGCTCGACGCGCCCCTCGTCGTCGGTGATCGTGATGCCGAACTCCAGTGGGTTCGGCACTCGGGTGAGACAGACGGTGACCAGTGCGTTCTTACTACGGTGGAACTCGATCAATTCCGAGAGGTTGAAGTCGGTCAGCGCGTCACCGGAGATCACCAGAAAGGAGTCGTCCTTGAGCGCGTCCTCGGCGTTCTTGACACTCCCCGCAGTGCCTAGCGGCGTCTCCTCGTTCGCATATGTGAGATGCATACCCAACTCTTCGCCGTCACCGAAGTAGTTCTTGACCAGCGAGGCCAGGAACTGGACGGTGACGACGGTGTCGGAGAGGCCGTGCCGCTTCAGCAGCCGCAGCACGTGCTCCATGATCGGGCGGTTGGCCACGGGAAGCAGCGGCTTCGGCATGCTGGAGGTCATCGGGCGGAGTCGGGTGCCTTCGCCCCCTGCCATTACAACGGCTTTCATTACGGGTGCGTCCTCCTTCGCGGTGGTGGACCTGCAGGTCCATCAAACCGTTCCAGAGGTTCTCTACCCGGAAGATATCGTCCGACGCACCGTGTCGCCGTGGGACTTCTCTCAGATCGCGTCTCAGACTGTGGACGCCGAGGAGGCCGAGACGCCCCGGACGATCTGCCGCGCCTGCACCGCGTAAAGAATGGCGGCCCACCAGTAGAGCGTGGTCCCCCACCAGATGAAGGCCCAGCTGACGACCTCGGCCGGCCGCGCGATCCAACTGTCCCCGGTGCCGAGCAGCAGAAGCGGAAACGCGTACATCAGATTGAAAGTCGCGGCCTTCCCCAGGAAACTCACCTGCAACGGCCCGTAGCCGTACCGGTTGAGAATGGGCAGCAGCGCCGCGATAAACAGTTCACGGGCCAACAGGATCGCCGTGAGCCACCACGGCAGGATCTCACGCCAGGTCAGACCGACCAGCGTGGACAGCACATAGAGACGGTCCGCCAGCGGGTCGAGCAGCTGGCCGACCCGGCTGATCTGCCCCCACCTGCGGGCCAGCTTTCCGTCCAGGTAGTCACTGATGCCACTCAGCATCAGGATCAGCAGCGCCCAACCGTCATTGTTCGGTCCGTCGAACACCGGCCAGAGAATCAGCCAGAGGAAGAGCGGAACGCCGACCAGCCGGCCCATGCTCAGCAGGTTGGGGATGGTGAGGACGCGATCGGTCTGGACCCGCGTCTCCTGGACCTCCACCCGGGGGCCTCCTGTACCGTGTGACGACTTTGCACGTTGACCTTACAACAGAAAAGCCCCCATCCGGTTCCCCGGCGGGGGCTTCTCTCGAAGAATTGTTCGGCGGCGTCCTACTCTCCCACAGGGTCCCCCCTGCAGTACCATCGGCGCTGTGAGGCTTAGCTTCCGGGTTCGGAATGTAACCGGGCG
>NZ_JBVJCO010000004.1:240843-261003 GCF_055588525.1 Kitasatospora sp. NPDC041988 | reverse complement strand
CTTCCTGGGCCTTCGGCGACAGCCGACGCGCGTCCCCAACCAGATCCGTCACGCCCGGATCAACGAGCGCGGAACCTTACCGTTTCGGGTCAATACCAGGAGGTTCCCATATGCCAAAGAAATCACGGACTCATGCTCAGCGACTGGACGAACTCCAGACCATCCTGCGCGATGACTACGGCCAAGATCTGAACTTGGCTGAGGTATCTGACATCGCCGACTGGCTTGTCCGGTTCTACACCGCCCTGATCAAGTTAGCGGCGCAGCGTCGAATCGCTGAACATGAAGCCGAGGTGGCTCGAAAATCACTATTGGATCATTCGTGAAGATGGAGCACAATATTTGTGCGGGGAACCAATTAACTGCATCCGACCCCAGGTCGGAGAAGGAGGTTCTACGAGTAACAAACAACAATTATGCACAATCCTGGTGCGGGTATCGAGCAAAGAACAAGAGCAAGAGGGCTACTCCCTGGAGGCGCAGGAACGCTACCAGCGCGACTACTGCGAGCGCATCGGCCTGAAGGTCGACAGAGTCTTCTTCATTTCGGAAAGCGCGTCGAAGGCTGACCAGCGCCAAACCTTCAATGAGGCTATGGCCTACATGAAGAAGCATCACATCTTGCACTTCGTCTGCGAGAAGGTTGACCGTCTGCTGCGCAACTTCAAGGACACGGTCATGGTGGAGGACTGGTTGGCAGCCGATGAAGCTTGCCGGCTGCATCTGCCAAAGAACTCGCTGGTGCTGCACAAGAACTCGTCCTCGCAGGACAAGTTCGTCTGGGGTATGCACGTCGTGGTGGCAAAGAACTACACCGACAACCTGAGCGAAGAGGTCCGTAAGGGACAGCTTGAGAAACTTCGCCAGGGCTGGCTCCCAGGCGTACCGCCGCTAGGCTATGAGAATGTCATCGAGGATGGCAAGCGCATCCAGCGAATAGCTCCGGCCGTCGCACCCCTCATCATGCAGATGTTTGAGCTAGCAGCGCTTAAACAACACTCCCTGAAGTCTCTGGCGCGCGAGATGGCGAAACGCGGACTCCTCATACAGGGCCGTCCAGTCTCCCTGAGTATGGTGCACCGCTTACTCCACAACCCCTACTACATTGGGGTGATCTGCTGGGATGGGCACTCCTACCCAGGTAGTCACGAGCCGATCATCTCGGTGGAGCTATTCGAGAAGGTGCAGAATGCAGTATCTCGACGCGGCAGTCAGATTCAGCGCTACCGGAAGCACCATGCACTCTTCCAGGGGTTAGTGGTCTGTGCGTCCTGTGACGGCTTACTGGTCTGGGAGACTGCCAAGGGTCATTGGTACGGCAAATGCCCCAAGCCCCGAGCGTGCTCACGGGATCGCTTTGTGCGAGAGGAAGTCGTGGAGTTACAGGTGGTCGATCACCTGAAGGCGCTGAGAGTGCCGACTCCCAGCCTGATGGGCTGGCTTCGAGAAGGGTTGGAAGGCGCTGTTGAATCAGAGGCGTCAAGCAAGACGGCAGCGAACCAGCTCCTGCAAGAGGAGACGGCGAAACTGAAAGCCAAGATCAGCGTTCTTTACGATGACCGATTGGACGGCCGTATTAGTGCCGATGAATATGACAGCAAGGCCATCACCGTGCATGCAAGGCAGGCCGAGGTGGCTCGTCAGATGAAGGCACTAGAGGCGGAAGACACGTCGTATCTGGAGAAGGGGCTGGGCTTCGTTGAGCTCACCCAAAACGCAGCAGATGAGTACCAGAAGTCGAGGAGCGGAGACCGCAAACGCGAGCTGATCGGTGAGCTGATCGAGAGCCTAACTCTTGACGAGCAGCACCTCAAAGTGACGTACGCCCCTCGCACCCAGTGGATGTTGACCGATGTAGTGCCCTTGACGAGGCCCCAGAATGCCAAATTCGAACCTGCTGTTTCTGCCTCTACAAAGCAGAAAAGAGCCCACGCTGAGGCTCCTCGTTCCACTTGGCTGGGGCTGCGTAACAGTATTCGGACGATGTTCTTGATGGACTGTCAATAGCTGGCTCGCGCCCGCCGCGCGTTGGCATTGATGGCTACGTCGCCACCTCCAAAGCCCCCAGTTCCCCGCCTGGGAGTGCCTGGAGGGGCGCTCGTTGCCAAAGTCTTGCCACAACGCCAAAATCCTGCTCCGCACGATCCGTAGGCGGTGGCATCCTGGCTAGATCACCCGGCTCCGCTTGGAGCCAAGAAAGAGGTATGCATGTGCAGCGCTATCGCACGATCCTGGCCGACCCGCCCTGGGCTCTGAACCAGACCGGCGGCTACGGGGCCAGTCGCCACTACCCCGTCATGAAGTTGGACGACATCGCCCGGCTGCGGGTGGACCGCCTGGTCGGGGACGACGCCCACCTGTGGCTGTGGGTCACGAATGCCGACCTGTTCCGCCAGGTCGAGGTCATGGAGGCCTGGGGCTTCAAGTACCGCAGCTGCCTGACGTGGATCAAGCCGCGGTTCGGCCTCGGCAACTACCTGCGGAACCAGACCGAGCACCTGCTGCTCGGCATCCGCGGGCGGGCACCGATCCAGTTCCGGGGACAGGGCAGCTGGCTCTACGCCCCACTCCAGGAGCACAGCCACAAGCCGGAAGAGCAGTACGCCGTCATCGAGCGGTGCTCGCCCGGGCCGTACCTGGAGCTGTTCCCCCGGCGTGGCCGGCCTGGCTGGCACATCTGGGGGAACGAGGTCACCTGCGATGTGGCGCTGTAACTGACTTCAGCCCGCTGGAACGAGTCAAACCACGGCCGCCTCACGGACCACCTGCGCCGCGGCCTGCGCCGCGCCCGAAGTTGATGAGAAACTGGAGAAGGAAGGTTCCGCACGCGCGGAGAGGGGTGACATCAATGGGATCGTCAAATTCGACGCATAATGCGCCCGACCGCTGGCTCCGGTGGACCACGTATGGACTGGCCATCTTACTTGTTGCAATGCTGGTAGAAATATTCATTGAGAGCGCTGCGGGGCGTTCCCCGAGCCTCAGCGTGGCTATCGTGGGGGTCCTCGGCGCACTCGCCCTAGCCTCCTTAGTGCTGTCCAGTCCCACCGCCTTGCAAGAGTTCAGCTTCGGCCCATTCGGTGCAAAGTGGGCCAAAGTCGAAGAACTTGAATCACGCGTTACCTATCTTCAACTGGCGGTGGCTGGATTGGTGACGAACCATGAACGGAGGCATCTGAGGAAGCTGACTGGGAGCGATGACTTTGCTACGTATCAATATCTGTTGTACCAAGAGCTGCAACGCCTCGCGGCTATGGGCTACATCGAGCCAGTCGAAGGCCGGAAACTGGAGGAGCTGGAGGCGACCGAACGCGGAGAAGGATTGAAACTTCAGCAGTGGGTGAGCATCACCCGCCAAGGAAGGACCTATCTTGATGCTTACGAGCAGCTGATGCCCAAAATCTCTATCAGTCGCAGCGGAATAACCAGGATCAACCAAGAAAAAGTGGGCAGAGCCACCGGGTGGTCTGATGTCGTGGAATTCGCCCGCGATGCCGGGTGGCTCAGCGAACCCGACCGACAGGAGATCAGCTGGGAAGACGGCATACCGAGGGGTTGGCAGGTGCCAACTTGATAGGCGACGCGTCAGATTCCCCGGCGATCAAGGAGCGATTTCCCACAAGAGCTATGGCAAGCAACTCTGGAAAACTGACGCTAAATCACGTAAAGTAGAGGCAGGAATTAAGCAGGACACCTCTGCATGGCTCGGACATCACAGGAGTCAAATACATCACACGCGGCCAATCGGAAGCTGATAGCCAGGTTTGCCCGAACTTCCACGGCTGCGCAGGGATTGCCTGAGAAGGTCACCGATCAGGCAACCCTACGCAAAGCGGCCAGCCAGATCAAGCTGGCTAGACCTAATTGACAGCTCACTCTCCATGAGAGATGTTCAACGAGCAGCGATAGCAAACTTACGGCTGCGGACACTTATTGACCCGAAACGCTAATGTTCCGGCGCGTCGAGGATGTACCGGACGTGCGGGGCGCGGAAGTAGCCCCGCACGATGTGGGGTTGCTTCTGGCGTCGGCAGAAGAAGCGGCGTACCTCGCCTGCGAGCTCTCCGGCGTTTCGGGCTCGGCAGGCCGGCAGGAGTGTCCGCTTGAGGTCGGCGTTGACGAGTTCGTCCGGGTTGGTCTCCGGCGCGTAGGCGGGCAGCAGGTGCAGGACGATCCTGCTCTCGTTCTCGACCAGCCAGTCGCGGACCGCCTTGCTGCGGTGGACGGAGTGCCGGTCGACGACCAGGTGGATCTTCCGGTCGAACTGCCCGACCAGTCGCCGGAGGAAGTCGAGGAACACCGTGGTGGTGAACGATCCGCGGTAGACCGTGAACCACATCTTCCCGCGGGTGCTGATGGCTGACATCGCGTTCACCGAGAACCGGTTGCCGGTCCGCCTGATGGTCGGTGTGCTGCCTCGCACGGCCCAGGTGCGTCCTGAGACCTGGTCCGAGCGGACACCGACCTGGTCGGCGAAGAGGATCTCGGCGCCCTCTTCGGCGGCTCGCGCGCGGATGGCCGGCCAGGCCTCCTCGCGCCATACGCGCACCGCCTCCGGGTCCTGCTCGATCGCCCGCTTGTCCGGGCGTTGGAAGGATAGGCCCCACCGTTTCAGGTATTTGCCCACGCCCTGCTCGGTCATCCGCACCCGATAGAGCATGGCGATCAGGTCGCCAACCATGGCGCGCGTCCACAACTGACCGCCCAGGCCGAGGTCTTCGGGTCGGTGGTCGAGCAATGCCTGACGGACGCACTGCTGTTCGTCAGGGTCCAGTACCTGGTGCTCGCCCGACCGTCGTCCGCGTCGGCCGGAGACCAGGGCTTCACGGCCGCCGGCCTGCCACGCCGCCCACCAGTCGGCAACCGACTCGGCGCTCACGCCCAGGAGTTCGGCCACCTCGCGCCGCTCCCGCCCCGCCCGGACGGCTGCCACGGCCCGCATCCGCAAGGCCTCCTGCGCGTCCGGCGACAGCCGCCGCGCGCCCCCAACCAGATCCGTCACGCCCGGATCAACGAGCCCGGAACCTTACCGTTTCGGGTCAATAGCTGGGTTCTGAGTTTGCCAAACTCTACGAAACGCTAATACCCGCAGCCGCAAATGTACTATCGCTACACCTTCCAGGTGATCTCAATCCGGCTAGTGTCAAAGATCCAGCGCTTATAGCGGTACTTGCCGCCGGCCTGGCGCACGATTATCTTGTCGATAGCCAGCCCGATGATCTGGCGACGCCACCCCAGGTCCGGGGTGTTGGCCCAAGCCTCGCGGAGCGTGACGCCAATCGGGGCCGCCACGAGCGACCGCTTGGCGCTCAGCTTCTCCACCTGCTGCGCGGCACTATGCAGGCTGGCCTCGGCAGCCTCCTTGGCCAACCTGAACTGGTCGCGGCTGAGGCTATCGGAATTGTCGCCGTAGTAATCAGCAATAAGGGCATCTAGTCGCTGCTGCTTCGCCTGGTGGTCGGCAAGCGCCTCACCCAGTCCATCTGAAGTGTCGGTTGCCTCCGCCACAGCCCGAGCGAACTGCTCACTGTCAAAGCGATACAGCATCGCCTCGATTACGAAGTCCTCCAGCGGTTCAGCCAGGCGCGATATATGACCGCAGGCTCGTTGCCTTCCACTGTCATCAAACTTCTTGCACTGGTAGCGCGGCTTCGGGGACTCATCGCCGGCATCGCGCTTCCGCTTGCCGGACATCCGCTGCCCACACACGCCGCAGAAGGCGAAGCCGCTCAGCAGGTACTTGTATGGATCACCCCGGCTGCGGATGAAGCGCTGGCGCGCCTTCAGGGCGATCTGGAGCTCTTCCCACTCCTCGGGCGTGACAAATCCGTCCCAGCTGGCGCCGTACAGCGCGCCGTGGTGTTCCCGCTTCCCCATGTAACGGGGCCGGCTCAGCATCCTGACCAACGTCGTGCGCTCCCACCGTCCGCCCCGGACGGTCGGGATCCCTCGGGCGTTGAGGTCGATCACAATCCCCGCCAGCGACTCACCTTGGATGACCCGTCGGCGCACCTCCAGCCAGATCGCGCGCTCCTGCGGGATGTGGCTGACGCCGTCCGACTCGAAGCCGTACGCCCGCAGGCCGCCGTTCGGCAGTCCCTGGCGAGCCTGGGCCGCCTTCTTGCTGCGGACCCGGTCCGAGATGTTGTCGCTCTCGCCGGCGGCCGTGTTCACGGCGTCACGGATGGCCTTACGGCCGACACTGGTGCGCAGGTCGTAGTAGCCGCCGCGGGTGGTGACGATGGTGTGCAGGCTGGTCTTCTTCGACCAGACGAGGTCAATCAGGGCCTCAGCTTCGAGCGGCTTGCGAAACAGGCGGGTGACTTCGACACACAGGATGACGTCGACCCCGCTGGCGCGGACCAACGCCATGAGCTTCTCGAAGTCCTCGCGCTCCTCACTGCTGTAGGAGGAGGCCGAGATGTCGTTGTCATCGAAGCTGGCGACATGCAGCCAATCCGACCTCGACATGCGGAAGGCCGCGCACTCGTCCAACTGGATGGCGACGTTCTCGCCGCGAAGCTTTGGATCTTTGGCGTCGTCATCCGACAGCCGCGCGTAGTCAGCGACGCGTTGGAGAAGCTGTTGACCTGGCAGAACTTGGACAGTGGACACAAGAACATGCCTCGTTATGTCCGAATTGTACCATCCGACAGGTCCTTTTGCCAGCAGTCGCCTGGGCGAGCGTCGGCGCGCTCTGGGAGCTGCGCGAGGTGCCGTGCGCGGCGGGGGCGCTCACCGCCGCGCTGGACGCCTCGGTCGGCCTGCTCGGCCGGGCCCTGCTCACCCCGCTCGGGTTCCACGGCGCCCGACCGGACGGGACCCGCTCGCACGACGCCCGGGCCGAGGACACACGCTCGCACGACGCCCGGGCCGCGGGCCCGCACTCACACGGCACACGCTTCCACGGCCCGGGCAGCGGAACGGCCGGCCGGGTCCCCGAGGCGAGGAACCGGCCGGCCGTCCGCTGAGCGGGATCAGGCCCAGCTGGAGTGCAGCGGCTTGCCCTCGGCGTAGCCGGCCGCGCTCTGGATGCCGACCACGGCCTTCTCGTGGAACTCCTCCAGGCTGGAGGCGCCCGCGTAGGTGCAGGAGCTGCGGACACCGGCGACGATCGAGTCGATCAGGTCCTCGACGCCGGGGCGGGCCGGGTCGACGAACATCCGGGAGTGCGAGATGCCCTCCTCGAACAGCGCCTTGCGGGCCCGGTCGTACGTGGAGTCCTGGGCGGTGCGGTTGCTCACCGCGCGCGCCGAGGCCATGCCGAAGCTCTCCTTGTACTGGCGGCCGTCGGCGGTGGTCTGGAGGTCACCGGGCGACTCGTAGGTGCCGGCGAACCAGGAGCCGATCATCACGTTGGACGCGCCGGCGGCCAGCGCCATCGCGACGTCGCGCGGGTGGCGGACGCCGCCGTCGGCCCAGACGTGCTTGCCGAGCGTGCGCGCCTCGGCGGCGCACTCCAGCACGGCCGAGAACTGCGGGCGGCCGACGCCGGTCATCATCCGGGTGGTGCACATGGCGCCGGGGCCGACGCCGACCTTGAGGATGTCGGCACCCGCCTCGACCAGGTCGCGGACACCGGCGGCGGAGACCACGTTGCCGGCCACGATCGGGATCTGCGGGTCCAGCCCGCGCACCGCCCGCAGCGCGCTGATCATCGACTCCTGGTGGCCGTGCGCGGTGTCGACGACCAGCACGTCGGCGCCGGCCTCGATCAGCGCCTTGGCCTTGCCGGCCACGTCGCCGTTGATGCCGACGGTGGCGGCGATCCGCAGGTGGTTCTGCGCGTCCACGGCCGGGGTGTAGAGGGTGGCGCGCAGGGCGTTCTTGCGGGTCAGCAGGCCGACCAGCTTGCCCTCGGCGTCCACGACCGGGGCGAGCTTGCGGTGCGCCTCGCTGAGCTTGTCGAAGGCGGCGCGCGGGTCGATGCCCTCGTCGAGCAGCAGCAGGTCGCGCGACATGACGTCGGCGAGGCTGGTGAAGCGGTCGACGCCCTGGCAGTCGGAGTCGGTGACCACGCCGACCGGCTTGCCGTCCTCGACCACGACCAGCGCGCCGTGCGCCCGCTTGGGCAGCAGCGAGAGCGCCTCGGCGACGGTGGCGCCGGGGTCGAGGGTGATGGCGGTGTCGTGCACCAGGTGGCGCTGCTTGACCCACCCGATGACGTCGGCGATCACGTCGGTGGGGATGTCCTGCGGGATGGCGACCAGGCCGCCGCGGCGGGCGACGGTCTCGGCCATCCGGCGGCCGGCGATGGCGGTCATGTTGGCGACGACGAGCGGGATCGTGGTGCCGGTGCCGTCGTTCGAGGAGAGGTCGACACCCTGCCGGGAGCCCACGGCGGAGCGGCTGGGGACCATGAAGACGTCGTCGTACGTGAGGTCGTACGAGGGCTTGAGGTCGTTCAGGAAGCGCATGAAAATGGGGCTCTCTGGCTGGGAGAAGGTACACCTCGGGTGCGGTTGCGGCGAGGCCGCGGGGCGCACTCGGGCGCCCCGCACCCAACATTCGATTCTCCGGCACGGTGGGGGCAAAAGCCAGTTCGAGGACGATTGCTGGCGCAGTGCACAAACCATGATCACCCAAAAGCTCCAAGCTTTGGAGGTTTCTCCAAGTGATCGGCTTTTCGCCCCGGCCGCGGCCGCTCCCGTAGCATTCACGCGGTAACGGCGAGGCAATCCAGGAAAGCGGCAGCAGGCGATGACGGCGGGCGTGGACATCCAGCAGGACAGCGGCACCGAGGGGTCCGAGGAGGAGATCGACTACGGTCCCGGCCTCGACCCGGAGCGGCTGCGGCTCTGCCTCGACGTGCTCGCCGAGCTGGACGAGCTGCACGTCGACCACCCGGACGCGATCACCGTCCGCCAGGCGGTCGGCGGCATATTCCGCACGCTCAAGCAGCGCCGCCGCCAGGAGACCCGGGCCCGGAAGACCGCCAACGACCGCGCCGTCACCGCCCGGACGGCCACCGGCGCGCCGACCCGGATCGACGACGAGACGGCCGGCGCCTTCGGCCTGACGACCGTCACCACCTCCGAGATCGCCGGCATCCTGGAGCGCCCCCGCTCCTGCTACACGTGCAAGCAGCGGTACGTCGAGGTGGACGCCTTCTACCACAACCTCTGCCAGGCCTGCGCGGTGAAGAACCGCGCCCGCCGCGACGCCCGCGCCGACCTCACCGGCAAGCGCGCGTTGCTCACCGGCGGCCGGGCCAAGATCGGGATGTACATCGCGCTGATGCTGCTGCGCGACGGCGCCCACACCACCATCACCACCCGCTTCCCCAACGACGCCATCCGCCGCTTCACCGCGATGCCGGACAGCGCCGACTGGCTGCACCGACTGAAGATCATCGGGATCGACCTGCGCGACCCGGCCCAGGTGATGGCGCTGGCCGACGAGGTCGCCGCGGACGGCCCGCTGGACATCCTGATCAACAACGCCGCGCAGACCGTGCGCCGCCCGCCGGAGTCCTACCGCGAGCTGGTCAACGCCGAGTCGGCGCCGCTGCCGGCCGGCGAGCTGCCGCAGTCCACCACCATCGGCCGCTTCGGCAGCGGCAGCGTGGACCTGCCGGCCCTGCCCGCGCAGGCCACCGGCGAGCAGGAGCGGCTGTCCGCCGAGGACGTCACCTCCCTCGCGCTGGTCACCGGCTCCGCGACGCCCGCCCGGATCGAGGCCGGCACCGCGATCGACGCCGGCGGCCTGGTGCCCGACCTCGCACCCACCAACAGCTGGGTGCAGACCGTCAACGAGGTCGGCCCGGTGGAGCTGCTGGAGGTCCAGCTCTGCAACTCCACCGCGCCGTTCATCCTGATCAGCCGGCTGCGCCCGGCCATGGCCGCCTCGGCGTCCCGCCGCAAGTACGTGGTCAACGTCTCCGCGATGGAGGGCGTGTTCCAGCGCGGCTACAAGGGCGCCGGCCACCCGCACACCAACATGGCCAAGGCCGCGCTGAACATGCTCACCCGCACCAGCGCGCAGGAGATGTTCGAGACCGACGGCATCCTGATGACCGCCGTCGACACCGGCTGGATCACCGACGAGCGCCCGCACCCGGACAAGATGCGCCTCGCCGACGAGGGCTTCCACGCCCCGCTCGACCTGGTCGACGGCGCGGCCCGGGTGTACGACCCGATCGTCCGCGGCGAGCAGGGCGAGGACCTCTACGGCTGCTTCCTCAAGGACTTCGACCGCGCCGCCTGGTAGACCCGCAAGCCGCCTGGCAACCCCCGTAAGGAGAAACCGAGTTGACCACCGCACCGCTGCTCGGCGCCGGCGTCATCGTGCCCACCGGGGACGGCCGGGTGCTGCTCGGCCGCCGGATCACCGCCGGCGAGCCGCCGACCTGGAGCCTGCCCGGCGGCAAGGTGGACGACCCGGGCGAGTCCTTCGAACAGGCCGCCGCCCGGGAGCTGGCCGAGGAGACCGGCATCGTGCTGCCGGCCGAGCGGATGCGGGTGCTGGCCGTGCTGCTCGACCACGAGCTGGGCCGCCCCCGGCTGACCGCGGCCGTGCTCGCCCCGCCGAGCCTGGCCACCGCCGAGGTCACCGAGCCGCACGCGTGCGCCGGCTGGGAGCGGTTCCCGCTCGACGCGCTGCCCGGGCCGATGTTCTACCCGTCCGCGCTGGTGCTGGGCAGCTGGCTCCCGGACGCCCCCTCGGCGCTCCGGGCCGGGACGCACGCCTACCCCGTCACCGGCCGAACGCGGGCGACGGGGTAGGCGAGACGGTCCGGGGCCGGGTTCAGCCGTTGCGGGCCGCCTCCGGGCCGGTGATCCGCTTCAGCAGCGGGAGCGTCGAGGCGATGATCCCGAGCGAGGCCGCCAGGCCGAGCGCCACCAGGACGAAGTACACCGCGCCCGGCGACACCAGGTCGTACTGCATCTGCGACTTGAGGAACATCGCGGACGCCGCGAAGCCGGTGCCGGTCGCGATCGCCGCCACCACCAGCAGCGGCAGCGCGCTCTCGAGCCCGACCACCCTCTGCAGCAGGCGCAGCGACGCGCCGGTGAGCCGCAGCATGGCGAACGGCCGCTTGCGGTCGGTCAGGCCCGCGACCACGCTCACCGCCAGGCTGCACCCGGCGACCGGCAGGGTGGTCAGCAGCACCACGTTGGCCAGCTGCCGCCAGCCTGACAGCTGCTTCTGCTGGGCGGAGCCCCAGTCGCCCACCGTCCGGGACCGGTGGTCCGGGTAAGCCTTGGTGAGCAGCGTCCGGGTCTGCTCCTTGGCGGCGGCGGAGCCGTCGGTGGTCACGTAGATGCTGCGCACCGGCAGCCTGGCCGCCTCCTCCGCGGAGACGGCTGCGGCCGGCCACTCGAACCCGGAGGCGGAGCGCAGGCTCATGAAACCCCACTGCGGGACGCCGACGACGCTCGCGCCGGCCGGGCATCGGCCCACCACCGGGACCTGGGCGAGCTCGGTGCAGAGCACCAGGCTCGGGGAGAACCCGGGGCGCTCACCCGGCAGCGCGCCGAGCCCCTGCGGGTTGTCGTGGCCCAGCGCGAGGCCGTGGAAGCCGGGCACCGCCCGGAGGTCCGCCAGCAGCTGCGCCGGAACGGCGTCCGTCATCGGGGGCTCGTCGAGCATGCTGCTCTGCTCGACCGCGGTCCGGGTCTCCGGGTCCCCGCTGAGCGTGCCCCGGTTCTCGTTGATGGTGCCGATGATGCAGACCGTCGCCGTGGTGACGAAGAGGGCGAGGACCAGACCCGCGACCGAGCGGAAGCCCGCCTTCGGGTCGTCCGCGAGCCGGCGGACGGCGATCAGCGTGGCAGGGCGGCTGGTCCGCAGCGCGACGGCGCGGGCGCCCACCATGGTGAGCCAGGGTCCGGCGATCACCAGGCCGAGCATGATCACCAGGAAGCCGGTCAGATAGGCCGCGGTCTGCCCGTTGGTGGTCTCCGGGCGCCGGTTGACGAACCAGCCGAGCTCCGCGAGTCCGGCCAGCAGCGGGACCACCCGCCAGAAGCTCGGCGGCTTCGGGGTCACCCGGCGGGTGACGCCAAGCGGTGAGATGGTGACCCGCCGCAGTGCCAGCCGCGCTGCGGCCGACGCCGCCACCGGGACACCCAGCGCCGTGGCCGCCATCTGGAGCGGAGTGAGCGTCAGGTCCTCGGCGAAGAACCGGTCACCGGTGAACGGGATGGTCGCCACCAGTGGGCGCAGCAACAGGAAGAGACCGAAGCCGACGACCGTGCCGGCCACCGCGGCCACGGTGGACTCCACTGCCGAGATCACCGAAACCTGCCGCGGGGTGGCGCCGACCAACCGCATCGCGGCGTAGCGCTGCTCGCGGGTGGCGGCGGAGAGCCGGGTCGCGGTGCCGATGAAGATGACCACGGGGAAGATCAGCGCGCCGGCCACCACGGAGAGGATCAGCGTCATGGCGTCGCCGCGCGTGCCCAGCCCCGGGCAGTCGTTGTCGCAGGAGGGCGGGAGGGCGGTGGCGATGGTGGTGACCTTGCTCGCCCCGGGCATGTGCTCGATCTCCGCCGGAGTGCGGCCCTCGATCAGGTAGAGCGAGTCCGGGGAGGGCAGTGCCTCGTCGCCGAGGATTCCGGCCATCCGGCCGGGGAAGCGGTCGCCCAGCTCGACGGCCGGGGTCTTGCGCAGCAGTTCGGCGAGCGCGGGCGAGGCGTAGTAGTCACCGGGCGCGGGCAGCTTGTCGAGACCGGGCGGGACGGGCGCGGTCGGCCCGGTGGCGGCGACGTCGAGCTGGAAGATCTCCTTGCCGTCGAAGTAGTCGCCGTGGTCCCACCACCAGAGCGGGTCCACCGGCGCGGTCTCGGTCCGGCTCGCCGCACCGCTGTTGGTCCACAGCACCCGCTCGTTGGACTTGCCCACGGCGTTGATGCTCGCCAGCGTGGAGAGCAGCAGGCCGACGCCGATCGCCACAGCGGCAGCGATGATGACCAGCCGGGCCAGGGCCTCCTTTCCGCCGCTGACGGCGAGGCGCAGAGCGAACTGGATCACGAGGCGATCCGTTCCGCCGCGCGGTCCGTCGCCGGACCCGCCGAGAGCGAGGTGGCCTTGCCGTCCCGGACGATCGCCTCGCGGTCGGCGTAGGCGGCGACCCGCGGTTCGTGGGTGACCAGGATGACGGTGGTGCCCTGTTCGCGCGCGGCGCCGACCATCAGCTCCATCACCTGCTCGCCGGTGAGCGAGTCCAGCGCACCCGTCGGCTCGTCGGCGAACAGCACCTGTGGCCGCGCCACCAGGCCGCGGGCCAGCGCGACGCGCTGCGCCTGACCGCCCGACAGCTCACCGGAGCGGCGCTGCCCCATGCCGTCCAGGCCGAGCCGGGCGAACCAGGGCCGGGCCTCGGCCAGGGCCGCCGCCCGCTTGGTGCCGCTCAGCAGCAGCGGCAGGGCGACGTTCTCCTCGGCGGTCAACTCCGGGACGAGCTGGCCGAACTGGAAGACGAAGCCGAACCTGTCGCGGCGCAGGGCGCTGCGCTGGGCCTCGCCCATGGTGTCGATCCGCTGCCCGTCGAATCGGACCTCACCCGAGTCGGGGGTGAGGATGCCGGCCAGGCAGTGCAGCAGGGTGGACTTGCCGGAGCCGCTGGGGCCCATGATGGCGAGCACCTCGCCGGCGTGGACGGCCAGGCTCGCCCCGCGCAGGGCGGGGGTCTCGCCGAAGGCGAGGCTGACGTCCTGGGCCTCGATCAGCAGCGTCATGACCGCACCGCCTCGGCGAGCGCGTCCAGGCGGGCGGTGGTCAGGTCGATCCAGCGCAAGTCGGCCTCCAGGTGGAAGAGTCCGTGGTCGGCGAGCAGGGCGTCGACCAGCGCTCCGTTGCGGCGCAGGTCGGTCAGTTCGCGCATCCGCCGCATGTGGGCGGCGCGCTGGGTGTCGAGGTAGACCTCGGCGTCGCGGCCGAGCATCAGGGCCAGCACGACCTTGGTGAACAGCACCGTCTGCAGGTTCGGTTCGGGTGAGACGGGCTCGGTGAGCCAGTGCTCGAACTCCGTCACACCGGCGTCGGTGATCACGTAGCGCTTGCGCTCGGGCCCGTCGCCGGGCTCCGCCTCGCCGGCCACGACCTTGCCGTCCCGCGCCAGCCGGCCGAGCGTGGCGTAGACCTGACCGTATGGAAGGGGCTTGCCCCGCCCGAAGAAGGCGTCGTAGTCGCGCTTGAGGTCGTAGCCATGGCTCGGCTCCCGCTCCAGCAGCCCGAGGAGGGTCAAAGGAACACTCATGAGATGACCGTACACCAGAGGTATACACCGAGTGTATAGCTGGCGAGAATACGGCTCTGACCTGCGAATACGACGGGTCGAGGCGCTCGGGACGGCGCGAGCGGGAGGCGGCCCCACGTCCGCCCCCCGCCCCGCACCACGGTCCGGCAAGCCCCCACGGCAAGCCGGACCCGCCGCGCCCCGGCACTCGGAGGACGCGACCACTCCCAGCCTGCCCTGCCGGGCCCTCCCCCGCCGAGGGCCGAACGTCCCGGTTCGTGGGCCGGCCTCCCGAGTAGTGCGGGCCCGCACGGCCCTTGTGTGCGGGCGGGGAGCGGAGGGAGATTGGATACAGGCCGTGTCGCGCCGGGGCGAGTCGGCCGGCAGGCCGACCGGGCCCGGGAGGAATCCTGGGCCCGGCACGAATCCGAGTGGAGCGGCCGCACCACCAGCAGCCCCGGCGGGCCGCAGGACGACCGACGGAGACCCCTGTGCTCATCGCCTTCACCACCGACCGGCTCACCGCCCGCCTCTGGGAGCCGCAGGACGAGCAGCGCGCCTACGACCTCTACTCCCGCTGGGAGGTGGTGCGTTGGCTCGGCGCCGACCCGAGGGCACTGGCCTCGCCCGCCGAGGCCACGGCCCTGATCGAACGGTTCCGGCAGCGCTCCGCCGACCCCCGGTACGGCGTCTGGGCACTCGAACGGCGGGACACCGGCACCGTCGTCGGTTCCGTCCTGCTGGTGCCGCTGCCGGACGGCGACGGAGAGATCGAGGTCGGCTGGCACCTCCACCCCGATTCCTGGGGCCACGGCTTCGCCACCGAGGCCGCCCGCGCCGCCCTCGCCAAGGGGTTCGCCGGGGGCCTCACCCGGATCCACGCCGTCGTCCGCCCCGCCAACACCCACTCGGCGGCGGTCTGCCGGCGCCTCGGCATGACGCCGCTCGGACGGACGACCCGGTGGTACGGGGTCGAGACGGACGCCTTCCTGGCCGTCCACGAGGCTGCCGGGGCTGCCACGGCTCCCGTGGCTCCCGGGGTTGCCGAGGCTCCCGGGGCTCACGGGACCGGGGCGACGCGTCGCCTCACCCTCCAGCTGCCGGCCGAACTCGTGGACTGGGTCGCCGCGTTCGCGGCGACCTCGCACCGCACGGTCGAGGAGGTGATCGGCCCGCTGATCGCCGCGGAACAGGCCCGGGCCGACGCCGGCCGGCCGCCCCGGCCGGGGCGGGCGCCGACCGCGCGCAAGCCCTAGCAGTGCTTTGTCAGGCGGTGCCGTAGGTCTGCCATGGGGTGGGTCGTCGGCATGTGAGGCAGTGGCCGGTCCAGGTGGCGATGAGGTGTTGGAGGAGTTCGCCGGGCGACGCCGGGCGTTCGGTTCAACGAACGCCCGGTCGAGGATCGTGCTCCGGCCCCCACTCCCCTCGTGGTGGGGGCCGGAGCGGGCCCAAGTCGCGCCGACGAGAGAGAGCATGCCAACGGGGACGGCCGGACGGCCATGTATTAGCCTCTGGGCCTAATAGTCAACAACGCGGCAGGTCAGGAAGGCTGCGGGGAACCGGAGGAAGGTTCGTGATCGCACTGAGGTTCGGGGTCGCGGACCTCGCGAGGACCCGGTTCGTCATATCCCCGCTCGACCACCTGATGGCCGGCTCGGCCCGGTTGGGCGTTCACCAGGGCAGCGGGTCGCGCAGCGAGCGCTGGTGGCGGGACGTCCGCCGCCACGTGCCCCACCGGGCCGTGCGCTTCCTCGAGGTGGTCAACGCGAGCCCGGTCGGTGTCCCCGACTTCATGGTGGCGGACCTCGACGCCGTCCGCCGGCAATTGACCGACGAGCTCGACGCGCTCCTCTCCGTCCCGCAGCAGGCCGTGGAGGAGGGTGTCGCGATGTTCGGCAGCGGCCCGGAAGTCCCGGCCGCCCTGGCCCGGTTGCGCGAGGACGGCAGCCGGGGCCTGCGCGAGGTCAGTGACGGTGCCTGGGCGCTGTTCCGGTCCTGCCTCGCCCCGGACTGGCCCGACATCCGCCGCGCACTGGAGGCCGACATCGCCGTCCGGGCCCGCACCGCCGCCCGCTCCGGGATCGGCGAAATGCTCGACTCGCTCCACCCGAAGGCCGTCTGGCGGGACGAGGGAGTGCTGGAGTGCACCCTCGGCGAACTGGAGGGCTCCTTCGAGCTCGGCGGCCGGGGCCTGGAACTGCGGCCCAACTACTTCGTCCAGCGGAGCATCAGCCTGCTGGCCGAGCCGGACCGCCAGAGCCTGCTGCTGCACCCGATCGCCGCCCCGACCGCCGAGCCTGCGGCCCGGACACCAGCCGCCGACGGCCTCGCTGCTGTGCTCGGCCCCGCCCGCGCCCGCGTCCTGCGCGCCATCGCCGGCAGCACCTGCTCCACCACCGAGCTCGCCCAGCGGCTCGGCGTCACCCCGCCCTCCGCCTCCGCCCATGTCGTCGCCCTGCGCACGGCCGGCCTGATCGCCACCCGCCGCGAGGGCAAGCAGGTCCGCCACACCCTCACCGACGTCGGCCACGACCTCCTCCTCGACAACCCGCCGCCCCTGCCCCCGGCCTGAGCGTCGGTCGGTGGCGGCTCGGACGGACCGTGGGGTGAGCATCCTCGCGACAGGGGCCCATGAGCCAGGACGAGGAGGAGGACCCCACCCCGTTCACCTGGACCAAGACCGCCGACGAGATCCTCGACTCCCTCGCCCGATTCTGCCGACGGATCTCCGGCGCAGGACGCTAGCGGTGCAGCTGCCGAAGGCCGCCGGCCGGGCCTGTTCGGGGCCCGCCGGTCTGTCAGGGTGCGCCGTCCGGGGCCACCCAGGCGGGGGCGGGGCGGGGGCGGGAGGCGTGGTGGGCGAAGACGGCGACGGCGGCGAGCAGGGCCAGGGCGAGGGCCAGCGCGGCCGGGACGTCGGCGTGCAGGACGAGCAGCGCCCCGAGCAGGGCTCCGCCGAACATCCAGGCCGCCGAGGCCAGTCGGCGGGCGCCGGACCGGTCGGCGGCGAGGGCGGTGATGGTCATGGTGAGGACGGTGGTGGTGAGGTCCGGCACCCGGAGGTGGCGGACGACGGCGTTCTGCAGGCCCATCGCGAAGCCGAGCAGGCCGATCAGCGGGTAGCGGACCGGGCCGGCGGTGTGGCCTGCCAGTGCGGCGAGGGCGGTGCCGGCGGCCAGCAGGACGGCCTGGACGACGGTGGAGACGACCAGCAGCCGCCCCCGGTGGCCGGGGAGGCGTTCGCTGAGCCGGCCGCCGGCGAGCGCGCCGAGGAAGAAGGCACCCAGCGCCGCGAGCGAGGCCGTCGCCGAGAGGCCGGGCGCGCCCGCGAGGGCGAAGCCGAGGAAGACGACGTTCCCGGTCATGTTGGCCACGAAGACGTGGCCGAGGGCGAGGTAGCTGACCGCGTCGACCAGCCCGGTGACGACGGTGAGCACGAGCAGCATCGGGACCAGCGGGCCGTGGCGGGGGTCGGTCTTCACACCTGTTCTCCTCCGGTCGTGTGGCGCTTCCGGTGACACCCGGCGATCTCTCCGTCCGTTCTACGCCCGCCCGGCCCTCCGGGTCACGCCGAACCCCGGCCGCCACGCGCTCGTCGCCGTACCCCGACCACCGCGCCCCCGATCGCCGCGCCCCCGACCACCGCGCCCCCGATCGCCGCGCCCCCGACGACCGCGCCGCGGAAACGGCGCCGCCCCCGGCCCGGAGAGCGTCCGGGACGGGGGCGGGCCGTGGGCGATCCGTCAGACGGCGAGCGCCGGGCGGTGGTGGTCGAGCCAGAGCGCGAGGTCGACGACCCGCTCCAGGCGCAGCCGGTGGCCCCACTCCAGCTGGTCGGCCGGGGTGTCGAGGCTCGCCTTGATGACCGTCTCGTCGGCGATGTCGCGCACGTGCGGCGCGTCGAGTGCCTCGCGGGCGAGCCGTTGCAGGCCGCTGTTGTAGTCGGCGTGGTGGGTGGTCGGGTAGTGGTTCTTCGGCCGCCAGAGCACCGAGTCGGGCGCGATGCCCTGGCCGGTGGAGCGGAGCAGGCTCTTCTCCCGGCCGTCGTGGCTCTGCATCGCCCAGGGGGTGTTGAAGGCGTACTCGACCAGTCGGTGGTCGCAGTAGGGGACGCGGACCTCCAGGCCCTGCGCCATCGAGAGGCGGTCCTTGCGGTGCAGCAGCTGGCGCAGCCAGCGGGTGAGCGAGACGTGCTGCATCTCGCGCTGCCGGTGTTCGGCGGGGCTCTCGTCGTCCAGGTGCGGGACGGCGGCGAGCGCGGTGCGGTAGGTGTCGTCGCGGAACTCGCCGATGCGCAGGTGAGCGGCGAGGTCCGGGTTGATCGGCATGGCGGCCTCGTCGCCGGTGACGAGCAGCCAGGGGAAGGTCTGCGCGGCAAGCGCCTTGGGGTTGTGGAACCACGGGTAGCCGCCGAACACCTCGTCCGCGGCCTCGCCGGAGAGGGCGACGGTGGAGTGCCTGCGGATCTCGCCGAACAGCAGGTAGAGCGAGGTGTCCATGTCGCCGACGCCGATCGGCGAGTCGCGGGAGACGACGACGGCCCGGCGGTTCTCCGGGTCGAGCAGGGCGCCCGGGTCGAGGACGACGGTGGAGTGGTCGCTGCCGATGAAGGCGCCGGCCTCGGCGGCGTACGGGGTGTCGTGGCCGGTGCGCAGCACGTCGCCGGTGAACTGTTCGGCCTGGTCACTGTAGTCGACGGCGTAGGAGCGCAGCTTGGCCTGCGGGCCCTCGGTCAGCCGGAGTTCGTCGGCGACGAGCGCGGTGACGACGGTGGAGTCCAGGCCGCCGGAGAGCAAACTGCAGAGCGGGACGTCGGCCTCCAGCTGGGCGCGGGCGGCGCGGTTGACCAGCGAGCGGACCTGCTCGGTGGTGGCGGCGAGGTCGTCGGTGTGCGGGCGGGCCCGGAGCTCCCAGTACTGCCGCTCCCGGATGCCGTCCCGGTCGAGGACGAGCAGGCCGCCGGGCTGGACCTCGCGGACGCCGGCCCAGACGGTGGGGCCGGTATTGAAGAGCAGGCTGTAGGCCTCGCGCAGGCCGTCGGCGTCGACGGTCGGGGTGATCTCGGGGTGGGCGAAGAGCGCCTTGGGCTCGGAGCCGAACGCGAGGCCGCCGTCGACGGGCGCCCAGAACAGCGGCTTGACGCCGAGCCGGTCGCGGACCAGCAGCAGGCGCTGGGCCCGCTCGTCCCAGATGGCGAAGGCGTACATGCCCTCCAGGCGGTCGACCAGGGCGTCGCCCCACTGCTGGTAGGCGCGGAGCACCACCTCGGTGTCGCTGCGGGTCTCGAACCGGTGGCCCTTGGCCTGGAGTTCGGCGCGCAGCCGGTGGTGGTTGTAGACCTCGCCGCTGTAGGTCAGGACGACGCCCGGATGGTCGCGGCGGTCGGCCATGGGCTGCGCGCCGCCCTCGATGTCGATCACGGCGAGGCGGCGGTGGCCGAGCGCGGCGTGGGCGCCGAGCCAGACCCCGCCGGCGTCGGGCCCGCGCAGGGCCATGGTGGCGGTCATCGCCTCGATGACGGGGGCGCTGTGGCGGACGTCCTGGTGGAAGGACGCCCAGCCGGTGATTCCGCACATGCGCGTGCACTCCTTGGGGCGGGCAGAGTCGGTCCGGGCGGGCGGGGCGGGCTGGACCGCGCCGTCCGCCCGGGGCTCCCGGCCCGGCACGGCCGCCCGTCGGCGCCCGGTCCACCAGTCGTGCGGCGGGGGCCCGGGGTTCCCTCGATTCGGACACATTTCCGGCCATGCGGTACGTGGTCGGACACCAACCGCCGCCGTCCCCCTGCTCGTCCGCTCATGCCGGCCGCATCCGCCGGGCGCTCGGGCAGCAGGGGACGCAGGAGTGGAACAGCGGGGGGGGGGGGGGGGTGCCCCCCCCCCCCCCCCCCCTCCCCCCCCCCTCTCCCCCCGCCATCGTCCCGGGGGTCAGCAAGTCTTGAGGGGGGTGTGGAGGGCAGAGTCCATCCCCCTTGCCACGTT
>NZ_JBVJCO010000004.1:182777-240833 GCF_055588525.1 Kitasatospora sp. NPDC041988 | reverse complement strand
CTGGGGGGCGGGAGAGAAGGAGGAAGGAGAGAGGAACAACCCTCTCCCCCCCCCCCCCCCCCCCCCCCCCCCCCGCTGCCGTCCGCCCGCCGTTGTCCGCCCGCCGTCGTCCCGGGGCTCAGCAGTCCTTGAGGGTGGTGCAGAGCGCCGAGTCCATCGCCTTGGCCACGTCGGCGTCGGCCGGGCCGGCCCACGGCGCCTTGGGCTGGGCGCCGGTCTTGCCGGCCGTCCAGAGCGACAGCTCGTTCACCGTGCCGTCCGGTGCGGTCAGGTACTCGTGCAGGGTGACGGTGGTGCCGTCGGCCTGCGGGACGGTCACCGTGGCGGCGAAGTAGGCCGCGTCCTCGGGGCTGGTCACCTTGACGGTGGCGCCCGGGACGGTCTTGGAGCACGCCTTGACCTCGTCGCGGAGGTCGCGCAGGACGGCGTAGGCGCTCTGCGCGACGCCGCTGCTGGGGCGCGGGTCGCCCTCGTAGAGGAGGGTCTGCTGGGCCTGCCACTGGCCGTCGCCGCCGGCCCCGATCACGGACTGGGCGGCGGCCCGGCCGGCGCCGAGGCTCTCGTTGTCCTGGGAGAGCTTGGTGTGGCAGAGCTCCTGGAGCTTGAAGGTCGGCGTGCCGCTCACCCCCTTGGCGGTGCCTGCCGGGGCCGGCCACTTGTAGACCGAGTCGAGCGGGATGGCGCGCGGGTTGATCCAGGCACCGGCCGGGATGTCCTTGGAGACGGCGGGGCCGGCCGAGGACGGCTTGGCGGCGCCGGTCGACGGCTGCGCGGCCCCGCTCGCCGGGGCGGTGGCGGCCGTGGTGCCGGCCGCGGTGGCGGCGGTGCTCGGGGCGGCGTTCGGCCCCGCGCTGTTGTCCGGGCCGCAGGCGCTCAGCGCGCCGAGGCAGAGGAGCGCGGCGGCGGTGACGGCCGTCCGGGTGGCGACGTCGGTTCCGCCGGTTCTGTTGCTTCCGCTGGTTCCGCTGGTACGCATCGTGCTGTTCCTTCCCCCGAGGTGATGTGCCTGTCGACACGACCGGGCGGCCGGACACATGACCGATGGTCAGCTGCCGCGTGGCCCACCCGCGTCGACGGCGTCGAAACCTAGTGCGAACCGGCGACGGCATGCAAAACGGTCCACCCTCACCGGATGGCGCCACCCCCCTTTTGAACGCGTTCATTTTCGTACTAAGCTAAATACAACAGAACGAGGGGGACCCGATGAGAATCGTCATGCCCGGAGGAACCGGCCAGATCGGCCGCATCCTGGACCGCACCCTGACCGCAGAGGGCCACGAAGTCCTGGTCCTCACCCGGCGGCCGCGCCGCGACCGCGAGCTCTACTGGGACGGCCGCACCCTCGGCCGCTGGGCCGAGGCCGTCGACGGCAGCGACGCCGTGATCAACCTCGCCGGGCGCAGCGTCAACTGCCGCTACACGCCGGCCAACCAGCGCGAGATGCTGGACTCCCGGGTGGACTCCGCCCGCGTCGTCGGCGAGGCCGTCGCCGCCGCGAAGCGCCCGCCGCGGGTCTGGCTGCAGATGAGCACCGCCACCATCTACGCCCACCACTTCGGCACCCCGTACGACGAGGAGAACGGCGTCCTCGGCGGCGGCGAGCCCGACGTCCCCCGGTACTGGGACTACAGCGCCGACATCGCCAGGGCCTGGGAGCGCGCCCAGCAGGAGGCCCCCACCCCGGACACCCGGCGGGTCGCGCTGCGCACCGCCATGGTGATGAGCCCCGACCGCGGCGGCGCCTTCGACCTGATGCTGCGGCTGGCCCGGTGCGGCCTCGGCGGTCCGATCGACGGCGGCGCGCAGTACATGTCCTGGATCCACGACCGGGACCTCGTGCGCGCCATCCGGTTCCTGCTCGACCGTGACGACCTGTCCGGCCCGGTCAACCTCGCCGCACCGCAGCCGCTGTCGCAGCGCGCGTTCATGCGGGCGATCCGGCGGGCCTGGGGCATCCCGGTCGGCCTGCCCGCCACCCGCTGGATGGCCGAGCTCGGCGCGTTCGCCCTCCGCTCGGACACCGAGCTGCTGCTCAAGAGCCGCTCGGTGGTGCCGGGCCGGCTCCAGGACGCGGGCTTCGGCTTCGAGCACCCGCACTGGCCCGCGGCGGCCGTCGACCTCGCCCGCCGGCTGCGGCGCTGAAGGGCGCGGCGCGCGCCCGTACGATGGGCGGCGGCGAGCGGTCGGGCGGAGAGGGAGGACGGGCGGTGTTGCGCGGGCTCGGAGATCTGGAGGCGGAGATCATGGACCGGCTCTGGACCTGGGGCCGGCCGGCGACCTCACGCGAGGTCGTGGACGACCTCCAGCGGCAGCGCCCGGTCGCGTACACCACGGTCACCACCGTCGCCGACATCCTGCACACCAAAGGGTGGCTGCGCCGCGAGAAGGCCGGTCGGGCCTGGGTCTACGAGCCGACCTGCACCCGCGAGTCCTACACCGCGCAGCTGATGTACCAGGCGCTGGAGACCACCTCCGACCGCGCCGGGGCGCTGCTGCGCTTCGTCGACCGGATCAGCGGGGACGAGGCCTCCGCCCTGCTGGCCGCCCTGGAGCAGGTCAGGGCACGGGACACCGGGTGACGACGGCGCTGCTCGGGCTCCACCTCGCGCCGGTCGGTGTCCTCCTGCGACGGATCCGGTTGGAAACCACACGTCGCGTACGCGGTCAGGCCGGGCGGACGGCGCCCATGTACTTCATCGCGGAGATCGGGAGCACCTCGATGTTCTTGCCGGTGCGCGGCGCGTGGATCATCTTGCCGTCGCCGATGTACAGGCCGACGTGGTGCAGGTCGTCGTAGAAGAAGACCAGGTCGCCGGGTTGTAGGTTGGCGCGGTCGACGTGTGGGCCGTCGTTCCACTGGTCCTGGGAGATCCTGGAGATCCTGACGCCCGCCGCGCGGTAGGCCATGCTGGTGAGGCCGGAGCAGTCGAATCTGTCGGGACCGGTCATGCTCCAGCCGTACGGCTTGCCGAGCTGGGCCTGGGCGAACGCGATGATGCTGGCGGCCCGGCCGCCGGCGGCCGGCACCGGGGCGCTCATGTCGGGGCGCTCGGCGGCGCGGGAGGCGCGGTCGGCGGCGGACGCGGCGGCCGACGCGGCGGCCTGCTTGGCCTCGGCCTTGGCCTTCTCGGCGGACTGCTGGGCGTTGATCTTGGCGCGGTCCTCGGCGCTGAGCTTGTTGAGCGTCGCCTGGGCCTGGGCCAGCTTGGTCTGGATCTCCTTCTTCTGCTCCGCGAGCTGGGTGCCGACCGAGTCGAGCGCGGCGAGGGTCGTGGTGGCCTCGGCGCGGTCCTGGTCGAGCTTGCGCTGCTCGTCCTGGGCCTGCTTGAGCAGGTTCGCCTGGGTGCCGGAGACCTGGTTCTGCACCGAGGCGCGCTCCAGGTAGCCGTCCGGGTCGGAGCTGAGCATCAGCTGGACCGAGAGGTCTATGCCGTTGGTCCGGTACTGGTCGGCGGCCACCGCACCGAGGCGGGTGCGCAGCTCGTTCATCGCCTCCTGGCCGCGGGCGACCTTCTCCTGGAGCTGACTGGCCTCGCGCTGGAGCTTCTGCTGTTTCTGCTGGAAGCCGTTGTGGCGCTCGACGGCCTGCTCGGCCTGCTCGTTGAGCTGGTCCACCTGCTCCTTGACGGAGGCGAGGGTCGGCGTGGGCTCGGCGTGGGCGGTGCCGGAGGCGAGGACCGCGCCGCCGGCCGCCATGGCCGTGGTGAGGACCGCCATGCGGGCCCGGCTCGGGGGGCTGGGCTTGCGACGCTTTCCCATGGGCGGTCGGCTCTCCTTCGGGGGAATCCGCGGAATCCGGGGACGGCTTCGCGGGGGCCGGGGACGGGCAGAGGCAGGCAGACAGACAGGACGAACAACCGGGGGATGCTGCCCCGCCCACCTTCTACGAAGTAACTTAATAGATGAGTGGTGGTGTTCCGCAATCCTCCTGATCACGGCCTTACAGGGCCATGACGGGACATCGATCGCGTTCCACGCCATCGGTATTGACTACGGATGACACTCGGGCACCGGTTCACCCACCGCCGCATTTCCGCAACCCACCCGGAACCCGGCCACCCGTCACCCGCGACTCGTCACCCGACTCGTCACCCCACCCGTCACCCCACCCGTCACCCCTAAGAAGCCCTAGGGGGTAGCTAGGGGTCACCCCCTCTGAAGTGCAACGAAGTGCAAAGCGAGGGCAAGGTCACACCTTCCGCCCCTGCTGCGCGCCCGCCGCCGGGCGCTAACCTGCGGGGCATGACGGTCCCGCCCGAAGGGCTCCCCCTGGCCGCCGAATTCCCGGCAGCACACCGTGAGCAGTGGCAGCACCTCGTCGAGGGCGTGCTGCGCAAGTCGGGTGCGCAGCCCGCGGACGGCGAAGCGGCCGAGCAGGCGCTCACCACCGCACTCCAGGACGGGCTGCGCGCCCGCCCGCTGTACACCGCCGAGGACTCCTCGGCCGAGCCCGGCTACCCCGGCTTCCCCCCGTTCGTCCGCGGCGGCCGGCCGCAGGGCTCCTCGGTCGCCGGCTGGGACGTCCGCCAGCGGCACGCCGACCCCGACCCGCGCCGCGCCAACGAGGCGGTCCTCGCCGATCTGGAGAACGGCGGCAGCTCGCTCTGGCTCGAACTGGGCGGCGACGGCCTGCCGGTCTCGGCACTGCCCGAGGTGCTGACCGGCGTCTACCTCGACCTGGCCGGTGTGGTGCTCGACGCGGGCGCCGAATTCGCCGAGGCCGCCGAGCAGTTGTTCAAGCTGTACCAGGAGCGCGAGGTCTCCCCCGGCGCCGCCGCCGGCAGCCTGGGCGCCGACCCGCTGGGCCTGGCGGCCCGGACCGGTGAGGCCGGGCGCACCGACGCGCTGCTCGCCGACGCCGCCACGCTCGCCGCGCGTTGCGCCGACGGCTACCCGGGCCTGCGCGCGCTGACGGTCGACTCCCTGCCGTACCACGAGGCCGGTGCTTCGCCCGCGCAGGAGCTGGGCTGCTCGCTGGCCACCGGTGTCGCCTACCTGCGTGCGCTGACCGGTGCCGGGCTCTCCGTCGACGCCGCGCTCGGCCAGCTGGAGTTCCGTTACGCGGCCGACGCCGACCAGTTCCTGACGATCGCCAAGTTCCGTGCGGCGCGCCGGCTGTGGGCCCGGGTGGCCGAGGTGTCGGGGGCCGCGCCGGACGCTTCGGCGCAGCGCCAGCACGCCGTCACCTCCGCCGTGATGATGACCGCGCGCGACCCGTGGGTGAACATGCTGCGCACCACGGTGGCCTGCCTGGCCGCCGGGGTCGGCGGCGCGGACGCGGTCAGCGTTCAGCCGTTCGACAGCGCGCTCGGGCTGCCCGACGCGTTCGCCCGCCGGATCGCCCGCAACACGCAGTCCGTCCTGCTGGAGGAGTCGCACCTGGCGCGGGTGGTCGACCCGGCCGGCGGCTCCTGGTACGTGGAGCAGCTGACGGACGAGCTGGCGCACGCCGCCTGGGCCTGGTTCCAGGAGATCGAGCGGGCGGGCGGCCAGCAGGCCGCGCTGGCCTCGGGCCTGGTCGGCGAGCGGATCGCCGCGACCTGGGCGGAGCGCTCGGTCAAGCTGGCCAAGCGGCGCGAACCCATCACCGGCGTCAGCGAGTTCCCGCACCTGGACGAGCAGCCGCTGGTCCGCGAGCCGGCCCCGGCCGTGCCCGGCGGCGGACTGCCGCGGGTGCGGCGCGCCGAGGCGTACGAGGCGCTGCGGGACCGCTCGGACTCCTACCTCGCCGCCACGGGGGCCCGCCCCCGGCTCTTCCTCGCCTCGATCGGGACGGCCGCCGCGCACACCGCGCGGACCACCTTCGCGGCCAACCTGTTCCAGGCCGGCGGCATCGCGACCACGGCCACCGAGTCCACCGACCCGGCCGCGTTCGCCGAGGCGTTCACCGCCTCCGGCGCCCGGGTGGCCTGCCTCTGCTCCAGCGACCAGCTGTACGACGAGCACGCCGAGGCGGTGGCCGCGGCGCTGAAGGCCGCGGGCGCCCGCCGGGTCCTGCTGGCCGGCCGGCCCGGCGAGCGGCGCGAGGCCTACGAGGCGGCCGGGGTGGACGAGTTCGTGGTCGCGGGCGGCGACGCCGTCGCGACCCTGACCGGCCTGCTGGACGAGATCACCGACGAGAACCCCGAAGCGACGAGCCCCGGAACGACGGGCCTGGGAGCGACGAGCCTCGCAGAAAGCGGAGTGGCGTGATGATCCCCGACTTCACCGGAATCGGGCTGGACGGGGACGCCCCCGCGGACGTCACCGCCGGGCAGTGGCGCGGTGCCTGGCGGCAGGCCACCGGCAAGGACGTCGACGAGCTGCTCTGGGAGACCCCGGAGGGCATCGGCGTCAAGCCGCTGTACACCGCGGACGACCTGGCCGGCCTGGACTTCCTGGGCACCTACCCGGGCGTCGCCCCGTACCTGCGCGGCCCGTACCCGACGATGTACGTCAACCAGCCGTGGACGGTCCGGCAGTACGCCGGCTTCTCCACTGCCGAGGAGTCCAACGCCTTCTACCGCCGCAACCTGGCGGCCGGCCAGAAGGGCCTCTCGGTCGCCTTCGACCTGCCGACCCACCGCGGCTACGACAGCGACCACCCGCGGGTGACCGGCGACGTCGGCATGGCGGGCGTGGCGATCGACTCCATCTACGACATGCGCCAGCTCTTCGACGGCATCCCGCTGGACAAGATGTCGGTGTCGATGACCATGAACGGCGCGGTGCTGCCGGTCCTGGCGCTGTACATCGTGGCGGCCGAGGAGCAGGGGGTGCCGCCCGAGAAGTTGGCGGGGACCATCCAGAACGACATCCTCAAGGAGTTCATGGTCCGCAACACCTACATCTACCCGCCGCAGCCGTCGATGCGGATCATCTCGGACATCTTCGCGTACACCTCGCAGAAGATGCCGCGGTACAACTCGATCTCCATCTCCGGCTACCACATCCAGGAGGCCGGGGCCACGGCCGACCTGGAGCTGGCCTACACCCTGGCCGACGGCGTCGAGTACCTGCGCGCCGGGCTGGACGTCGGGCTGGACGTCGACGCCTTCGCGCCGCGGCTGTCGTTCTTCTGGGCGATCGGCATGAACTTCTTCATGGAGGTCGCCAAGCTGCGCGCGGCCCGGCTGCTCTGGGCCAAGCTGGTCAAGCAGTTCGACCCGCAGAACGCCAAGTCGCTCTCGCTGCGCACCCATTCGCAGACCTCCGGCTGGTCGCTGACCGCGCAGGACGTGTTCAACAACGTCACCCGCACCTGTGTGGAGGCGATGGCCGCGACCCAGGGGCACACCCAGTCGCTGCACACCAACGCCCTCGACGAGGCGCTGGCGCTGCCGACCGACTTCTCGGCCCGGATCGCCCGCAACACCCAGCTGCTGCTCCAGCAGGAGTCCGGCACCTGCCGGTCCATCGACCCGTGGGGCGGCTCCGCCTACGTCGAGAAGCTCACCCACGACCTGGCCCGCCGCGCCTGGCAGCACATCCAGGAGGTGGAGGCGGCCGGCGGCATGGCCAAGGCGATCGACGCGGGCATCCCCAAGCTGCGCGTGGAGGAGGCCGCGGCCCGTACCCAGGCCAGGATCGACTCCGGCCGGCAGCCGGTGATCGGCGTCAACAAGTACCGGGTGGAGAGCGACGAACAGATCGACGTGCTCAAGGTCGACAACTCCTCGGTGCGGACCCGGCAGATCGAGAAGCTGCGCCGGCTGCGCGACGAGCGCGACGAGGCCGCCACCCAGGATGCGCTGCACGCGCTGACCCGGGCCGCCGAGGCCGGTCCCCAGCGCGGCGGTTCGCTGGACGGCAACCTGCTCCACCTGGCGGTGAACGCGGCCCGGGCCAAGGCCACCGTCGGCGAGATCTCGGACGCCCTGGAGAAGGTGTACGGCCGGCACTCGGGCCAGATCCGTACCATCTCGGGTGTGTACCGAGACGAAGCCGGGGCATCGGCCCCGCTCCAGCGCACCCGCGACCTGGTCGAGCGGTTCGAGCAGGCCGAGGGCCGGCGGCCGCGCATCCTGGTCGCCAAGATGGGCCAGGACGGCCACGACCGCGGCCAGAAGGTGATCGCCACCGCCTTCGCCGACCTCGGCTTCACGGTGGACGTCGGCCCGCTGTTCCAGACCCCGGCCGAGGTGGCCCGCCAGGCCGTCGAGGCGG
The DNA here is from genome assembly GCF_055588525.1 of Kitasatospora sp. NPDC041988. Classification (NCBI taxonomy): domain Bacteria; kingdom Bacillati; phylum Actinomycetota; class Actinomycetes; order Kitasatosporales; family Streptomycetaceae; genus Kitasatospora; species Kitasatospora sp. NPDC041988. Next base: position 232,688 of record NZ_JBVJCO010000004.1, on the reverse strand, counting down.
ACGTGCACATCGTCGGCGTCTCCTCGCTGGCCGCCGGGCACCTCACCCTGGTGCCGGCCCTGCGCACCGAGCTGGCCGAGGCCGGCCGGGAGGACATCACCATCGTGGTCGGCGGGGTCATCCCCCCGGGCGACTTCGACGCCCTGTACGAGGCGGGCGCCGCGGCGGTCTTCCCGCCCGGCACGGTGATCCCGGACGCCGCCTACGACCTGCTGAAGTCGCTGGCCGCCGACCTCGGCCACGAGCTCTGAGGCGCTGAGCCGATGGCGCCCCGGACGATCGACCTCGACAGCTATGTGAACGGCGTACGGGAGGGCTCGCGCGCGTACATCGCGCGGGCCATCACCCTCGTCGAGTCCACCCGGCCCGACCACCGCGCGCTGGCGCAGCAGCTGCTCACCATGCTGCTGCCGCACGCGGGCGGGGCGGTCCGGGTGGGCATCACCGGCGTCCCCGGTGTCGGCAAGTCGACTTTCATCGACGCGTTCGGCACCATGCTCACCGGCCTGGGCCACCGCGTCGCGGTGCTGGCCGTCGACCCGACGTCCAGCCGCACCGGCGGCTCCATCCTGGGCGACAAGACCCGGATGGAGCGGCTGGCGGTCGACCCGAACGCCTTCGTCCGCCCCTCCCCCACCTCCGGCACCCTCGGCGGCGTGGCCCGGGCCACCCGCGAGTCGATGGTGGTGATGGAGGCGGCCGGCCACGACGTCGTGCTGATCGAGACGGTCGGCGTCGGGCAGTCGGAGACCACGGTCGCCGGCATGGTCGACTCCTTCCTGCTGCTCTCGCTGGCCCGGACCGGGGACCAGCTCCAGGGCATCAAGAAGGGCGTACTGGAGCTCGCCGACGTCATCGCCGTCAACAAGGCGGACGGCCCGCACGAGACCGACGCGAAGGCCGCCGCTCGCGAACTCGCGGGCGCGCTACGGCTGTTGCAGGCCCCGGACGCGCCGTGGACGCCGCCGGTGCTCACCTGCAGCGGCCGCGACGGCGCCGGGCTCGACGTGCTGTGGGAGCGGCTGCAGCAACACCGCAAGGTGCTCGACGCGACCGGCGCGCTCCAGGCCAAGCGCCGCGACCAGCAGGTGGAGTGGACGTGGGCGATGGTCCACGACCAGCTCTTCGCCCGCCTGCACGCCCACCCCGAGGTCCAGCGCCTCGCGCCAGAGTTGGAGCAGCAGGTCCGCGACGGCTCCCTGCCGGCCGGGCTCGCGGCTCAGCGCATCCTGGACGGCTTCCAGACGGGCTGACAGGCCTGCCGACAGACACGGGGAAGGCTCCGGACCGGGTATGGAACCGGTCCGGGGCCTTCCTGCTGCCGTGCGCCGGTCAGGCGGTCGGGCGGTCGGGCGGTCGGGCGGTCACTCAATCAAGCAAACAGATGATCAGGCGGTCGTGACGGCGGCGAAGCGCTGCGACACGTCCTGCCAGTTGACGACGTCCCAGAGCTTCTCGACGTAGTCCGGGCGGACGTTGCGGTACTGCAGGTAGTAGGCGTGCTCCCAGGCGTCGAACGCCAGCAGCGGGGTGGTGCCCTGGCCGACGTTGCCGTGGTGGTCGTAGACCTGCTCGACGATCAGGCGCTTGCCGAGCGGCTCCCAGGAGAGGATGCCCCAGCCGGAGCCCTGGACGCCGGTGGTGGCGGTGGTGAGCTGCTTGCGGAAGGCCTCGAAGCTGCCGAAGTGCTCGGTGATGGCGTCGGCGAGGGCGCCGTCGGGGCGGTCGCCGCCCTCCGGGGAGAGGTTCTCCCAGAAGAGGGAGTGCAGCACGTGGCCGGACAGGTGGAACGCGAAGGTCTTCTGCAGGCCGACCAGGCCGCCGAACTGCTCCTTGTCGCGCGCCTCGGCGAGCTGGTCCAGGGTGTCGTTCGCGCCCTTGACGTAGGCGGCGTGGTGCTTGGAGTGGTGCAGCTCCAGGATCTCGGGGGACATCGCCCGCTCGAGTGCGGAGTAGTCGTACGGCAGGTCGGGAAGCGAGTAGGTGCCCATCAGGACACGGCCCCTTTCGGCGGGTTGAACGATGACGATCGTGCCGGAAACACACTATTGCGTATCAGTTGCAGAAACGAAGCATGGGCTCCTGCATATTCCTCACACCCCGTCGGGCACAATGGTCGCACGCATGTGTAATGACCGATGAGGGTGAGTGACCATGACAGGATCGCCGGTGGTGCTGGGGATCGAGTCCTCGTGCGACGAGACCGGCGCGGGCCTGGTCCGCGACGGGCGGCTGCTCGGCCAGGCGGTGGCCTCCTCCAGGGACGAACACGCCCGCTACGGCGGCGTGGTGCCCGAGATCGCCGCCCGCGCGCACGTCCATGCGACGGCCCCGGTGGTCCGCGAGGCGCTGGACCGGGCCGGGCTGACCCTCGCCGACGTCGGGGCCGTCACGGTGACGGCCGGCCCGGGGCTCTCCGGCGCGCTCCAGGTCGGCGTGGCCGCCGCGAAGAGCTACGCCTTCGCGCTCGACGTCCCGCTCTTCGGGGTGCACCACCTGGCCGGCCACGTCGCCGCCGCCACGCTGGACGGCGGGCCGCTGCCGAACCCGTGCGTGGTCCTGATCGTCTCCGGCGGGCACACCTCGCTACTGCTGGTCCGCGACCTCGCCCGGGACCGGATCGTCCACCTCGGCGACACCCTGGACGACGCGGCCGGCGAGTGCTTCGACAAGGTCGCCCGCATCCTGCACCTGCCCTACCCCGGCGGGCCCGCGATCGACCGCGCCGCCCGCGACGGCGACCCGCGGGCCGTCCTCCTGCCGCGTCCGCTCACCGGGCCGCGCGACGACCCGTACGCCTTCTCCTTCTCCGGCCTCAAGACCGCCACCGCCCGCTGGGTGGAGGCCCACCGCGCGGCCGGCACCGAACCGCACGTCCCCGACGCGGCCGCAGCCCTTCAGGAGGCGATCGCCGACGTGCTCACCCGCAAGGCCGTCCGGGCCTGCACCGACCACGGCATCGCCACCCTGGTGGTGGTGGGCGGCGTGGCCGCCAACTCCCGCGTCCGGGCGCTCGCCGAGCAGCGCTGCGCGGCCGCCGGGATCACCCTGCGGGTGCCGCCGCTGCGGCTCTGCACGGACAACGGTGCGATGGTCGCCGCCATCGGTGACCTGCTGGTCCGCTCCGGGGCGGCGCCGGCACCGGCGGACCTGTCGATCGACCCGTCGGCCCCACTGGAGTACGCGGCGCTGACGCCGCTCGCGCGGGTCTCCTGAGCACGGTCTGACCGTCGACCACCCGGCGCCCTCTGACCGGCTTCTGACAACGTTTCGGTTTCGCCGGACCCCAATCCGAGCCGGGGCCTTCCCCGCACAGTGGACCATGTGCCATTTTACATGTCACACATCGAGCGGTCGCGCCCCCAAACACGCGACCCCGAACGGCCCCGGAGGCCCCCACAGATGCGTCCCTTCCGGATATCCAAGGCCCAGGCACGGAGAGCACCGGCGCTCGGCGTCGCGTTCTTCCTCGCCCTCGGCCTGTTCGCACCGCAGAGCCACGCCACCCCGGTCGGCCAGGCGTCCGCCGCCACGCCGCCGGCCGCCAAGGCCACAGCTCCGCGGGCGATCCCGGTCCCCAAGTCCCCCGAGGCCACGACCGGAGGCCGTCCGCTCGCCTCGGAGGCCGACCGCACCCCCGCCACCCCGAAGGCAGCCGCCGCCACCACGCCGGCCAAGGCCGCCAAGCAGTTCTCGGCCGCCGCCGCGGGCACCGGCTGCGACACCTCCGCCTTCACCAGCGCCACGGGCAGCGCGCTGGTCGCCAACGTCAAGGCCGCGAGCCTCGACTGCATCAACTCGCTCTTCCTGCTCACCGGCACCGACGCGACCAAGGCGTTCCGCGAGGCCCAGATGGCCTCCGTCGCCAACGGCCTGCGCGACGCCTCCGCCGCGTACCCGGGCGACAACTCCACCTCCGTCGGACAGTTGGTGCTCTTCCTGCGCGCCGGCTACTACGTGCAGTGGAAGTACCCGAACGACGTCGGCCAGTACGGCAGCACCCTGCAGACCGCGATCCGCGGCGGGCTCGACGCCTTCTACGCCGCCCCGCACAGCAAGGACGCCACCCAGGCCAACGGCGACACCCTCGCCGAGGCCGTCACCCTGATCGACAGCGCCTACGAGAACGGCCGGTACACCGGCGTCGTGAAGCGGCTGCTCGCCGACTACACCACCAGCTGGCCGAGCTCGATGACCACGGCCGTCGCCAACACCGAGACGGTCATCGAGAACGGCTTCGGCCGGGACGGCTTCGTCCCCGCCCTCCAGGCCGACCCGGGCTTCGCCACCACCATGTCCTCGTTCGTGACGCGGAACGCCTCGCTGATCAACGGCGGCGACATGGTCACCTCGATCGGCATCCAGATCGGCAACCTCGTCGCCCACGACGAGCTCAAGGCCCAGGGCCGGCCGATCATCAAGGACCTGGTCAGCCGCTTCCCGCTGGTCGGCGCCACCGCCCCGCTCACCATGAACCTGGTCTGGTTCACGGAGAACAAGGACAAGGGCAACTGCGCCGTCTACGGCCTCTGCGACCTGCCCACCCGGCTCCCCCCGCTGGTGCTCACCAACGAGCGCACCTGCAACGCCAACCTGCGCGTCCGCGCCCAGGAGATGACCGCGCAGCAGCTGGCGGACACCTGCACCAGCCTGATCAACGAGGACGCCCTGTTCCACAAGGTGATCCAGGACAACGGCGCGATCCCCGGTGACGTCAACACCAACCTCGAGGTCGTCGTCTTCGACGACTACTACGAGTACAGCCTCTACGCGGGGTCGATGTACGGCATCGCCGTCGACAACGGCGGCATGTACGAGGAGGGCAACCCGGCCAAGGTCGGCAACCAGGCCCGCTTCATCGCCCACGAGGCCAGCTGGCTGCGCCCGGACTTCCAGATCTGGAACCTCAACCACGAGTACACCCACTACCTCGACGGCCGCTACAACATGTACGGCGACTTCGACGCCGGCATGGTCACCCCGACCATCTGGTGGGTCGAGGGCATCGCCGAGTACATCTCCTACAGCTACCGCAACGTGCGCAACGCCGACGCGATCGCCGAGGCCGGCAAGAAGACCTACAAGCTCAGCGAGCTCTTCGACACCGTCTACGACCAGACCCCCGACGCCAACGTCAACTCGAACCGGGTCTACCGGTGGGGCTACCTGGCCGTGCGCTACATGCTGCAGTCGCACCCGGACGACGTGAAGGCGGTGCTCGCCAAGTACCGCACCGGCGACTGGAACGGCGCCCGCACCCTGCTCAAGAACACCATCGGCACCAAGTACGACGCCGACTTCGCCACCTGGCTCACCGCGTGCGCGGCCGACAACTGCGGCACCCTGCCGCCCGTCAACCAGGCCCCGCTCTGCACCGCCGCCGACACCCGGCAGTTCGACAAGAACTGCCGCCGTGACAACGTCGCGGCCACCACCGGCAACTACAGCTACCACTTCCTGTACCTGCCCGCCGGCGTCAAGCAGCTGACCATCACCAGCAGCGGCGGCACCGGCAACGCCGACCTCTACTACGGCGGTAGCAGCTGGGCCACCACCAGCAGCTACCAGGCGAAGTCCGCCAACGCCGGCAACGGCGAGAGCCTCACCATCGCCAACCCGCCGTCCGGCTGGGTCTACTTCAGCCTCTACGGCCAGCAGGCCTTCAGCGGCGCCAGCGTCACCACGCAGTACCAGTAGGCCAGTTGTGAATGGTGCGCCCCGCCCGTGCTCGCCACGGCGCGGGGCGCACGCGCATGGCGGCGAGGTGCACCTCATCGCGGCAAGGTGCATGCATCCTCATCTCGACGTGGCGCACCCTCGTCGCGGCAGGTGCATGCACCCTCACGCGGACCAGGTGACCAGCGGCGGCCGGACAGCGGCGCAGAGCGGGTGGCCCTTGGCGTCGGTCAGGCCGAGCCGGGCCACCAGCAGGCCGCTGCGGACGGCCGCCTCGGCGGTTTCGGCCGGCACCGCGTCCAGCATCAGCTTGGCGCGGCGGAACATGGAGAAGCCGTCCGCGCCGGCGTTGACCCAGGTCAGGTACACGAATCGGGCACCCGGGCCGCCCTGGACGTACGGACCGAGAAAGTCCGGCCCCGCCTTGGCCGTGCATTCCAGCGTCCAGACGGCACGCGGCGCGTCACCGGGCACCGGGTCGAGCAACTCGCCAGGCTTTCCCCGGCGTTGGACGGCGACATGGATGTCGTCGTAGCCCGGGAAGCCGGGCGCCCCGGCACAGCTGCGCCCCGGCAGGCCGGTCGCCTCGATCCTCATCCGCACGGTGCTGCTCGGCATGCTGCTGTTCCGCATGCCTCCATCCTGCCCTTCCCCGCGCCCCGCGGGACGCAGGCTCCAGCCAGGACGGACGATGCCGGTCCTTCCCCGGAAGATCAGTTCGTTCACGGCTAGCACACAGGCGTGTTCAGGACACCGGGGTGGCCGCCCAGGCGAGGAGCATGCGCAGGGCGTCGTCGGACGGCGTGCCGGGCTCGGCGGCGTAGGTGATCAGGGCCTGGTCGGGGTCGGAGGCCGGGCGCAGGGTGTCGTAGTCCAGCTCCAGCGAGCCGACCAGCGGGTGGTGGAAGACCTTGCGGCCAGAGGTCTTGTCGCGGACCGGGTGCTCGGCCCACCAGTGCCTGAACTCCTCGCTCTGCATGGAGAGTTCGCCGATCAGCTCGGCGAGCCGGGGGTCGTCGGGGCGGCGGCCGGCCTCCAGGTGGAGGAAGGCGACGCTCTCCCGGGCGCAGGTGGTCCAGTCCGCGTAGAGCGAGCGCGAGGCCGGGTCGAGGAAGGTGATGCGGGGGATGTTCCGCTCGTTCGGGGCGAGCGCGCCGTAGTCGCCGAGCAGGGCCGTGGCGGCGCGGTTCCAGGCCAGGACGTCCATCCGCCGGCCGATCACCAGGGCCGGCACGTCCGGCAGTTCGGCCAGCAGCCGGGCCAGCATCGGGCGGACCCGCTGCGGGGCGGACGGTGTGCGCCCGGCGCGGCCGTCCGCCCGGGTGCGGGCGAGCCGGTGCAGGTGGCGGGCCTCCTCCGGGTCGAGCTGCAGTGCGCGGGCCACCGCGTCGAGCACGGCGTCGGAAGGGTTGCGCACCCGGCCCTGTTCGAGCCGGGTGTAGTAGTCGACGCTGACCCCGGCGAGCTGGGCGAGCTCCTCGCGGCGCAGACCGGCCACCCGGCGGCGGCCGCCGAAGTCCGGCAGGGCGACGTCCTCGGGCCGGAGCCGGGAGCGGCGGGTCCGCAGGAACTCGTTGAGGCTGATCGCGGTGGTCATAGGAGGATTCTCGCCTCCCGGCAGCCGGGCAGCCTGGCCCTGTCAGGGCCAGGCTGCCGAGGCCGGTTCGGGCACGGCGGCGCGGACCGGGAGAACGCGGACGGGGGGAACACCGACGGGAAGACCGCCGACGGAGGCAACGCCGACGGGGAGACCGCGGGCCGGGACGGCGCTCGTCGGGGATCCGTGCTCGCCGCCGCGCAGTTCGGCCGCGGCCCGCGCCAGCCGGGCCTCGTCGCGTCCGGTGATCACCACGCTCGCGCCGCCCGCCAGCAGCAGCCGCGCGGTGGCGAGGCCCATCCCGCCGCTGCCGCCGGTGATCAGCACCACCCGGCCGTCGAACTCGCGGGCGTCGTAGGAGTTCTGGTTGTTCTCGTGCGGAGAGGTCAGCTTCTCGAAGGTCATGCACCCACCCTCGCGGCCGCCCGCCCCCGCCCACCAGGCCCGCCCCGACCGGGGTCTGCCAGGACCACCCTGCCGGTTCACGGGGCCGGGAGGCCGGCCCGGATCCCTCCGGGCCGGCGGAGGTGGCGGGTCAGCCGGACGAGGCGCCGGACGTCACTGGCACAGCGCGGCGTCGAGGAGCGCGCCGACGTGGGCGGGGCCCTGCGGGGTGGGCGGCGCGAAGTCGGCGGTGACGGCGATCGTGGCGGCGCGGCCGCCGTCGGTGACGGCCGGTCGGGTGTGGTAGCCGGGGATGGAGCCGCCGTGCCCCCACATCAGCCCTCCGCAGCTCAACGGCGTGCTGATCACCCCCAGCCCGTACCTGTCACCGGTGCCCGTCGCGTCGGGAATGGCCACCGTGGTACGCATCTCGGCGAGCTGGGCGGGGTCGAGGAGCCGGCCGCCGAACAGTGCGCCGAAGAACCGGTTCAGGTCGCTCGGGGTGGACACCAGCTGTCCGGCGGCCCATCCCCAGGACGGGTCCAGCTCCGTGATCCTCTCCAGCGGAGCCCCCGGCTTCGCCGCGAAGTAGCCCTGGGGGTGGGCCTCCCGGATGCTCTCGTCGCCCACACCGGGGAAGTAGGTGTGGCGCAGCCCGATGCGGTCGATGACCCGCCGGGTGATCTGCTCGGCCAGCGGGCGGCCGGTCACCTTCTCGATGACCAGGCCCGCCAGCACGTAGTTGGTGTTGCTGTAGTTCCAGCCGGTCCCCGGGTCGAAGTCCGCCTTGTGCGCCAGTGCCAGGTCGAGCAGATCGCGCGGCTGGCGGTAGGTGTGGCGGCCCGTGCCGGTGAGGTCGCCCAGGTGGTCGGTGTAGTTGGGCAGTCCGCTGGTGTGCTGCAGGAGCTGGCGGACCGTGATGTGACGGCCGTCGATGCCCTCGCCCCGCACCAGGTCCGGCAGGTGGCGCTCGACCGGCTCGTCCAGGCCGACCTTGCCCTCGCCGACCAGCTGCAGGACGACCGTGGCGACGAAGGTCTTGGTGTTGCTGCCCGCCCGTACCTGCCCGTCCACCGGCACCTTCGCCCCGGTCTTCAGGTCCGCGACGCCGGCGGTGTAGTTGCGGGTGTGCCCGCCCCGGTCGACGGTGGCGGCCAGGACGGCGGGGTAACCGTCGTCCCGCACCAGGCGGTCCATCCCCTGCTGGACGACGCCGCCGGAGCCGCGGGCCTGTGCCGTCGCCCCGGGCAGGGCGACGGCGACGGCAACGGCCAGGGCGGCGGCCGTCGCGGCCACCGGCGCGATCCCACGCCGCGGCCCGGAGGACGAGGTACGGGCACGCTGGGGCCGGCGGGAACGGTCGGTCATGGGGCCCTCCTTGTGCGACCGGTGGGTCGCGTCGGATCGTTCGGACCCGTTCAGCCTGCGTGCCCGGGAGCTGACGATCCATCCGGGCAGCCTGCCCGTGCGATGGGGGTTACCCCCCGACTTTTCGGGCAGCTTCTCGGGCAACCCGACAGCTCTTCGGGCAACCCGACGGCTCCTCGGGTCGGAGGCCGGCCCCGGGGCGCTCCTTCCCCGGGACTGCCGATCCGCTGCGCCCATGCCCCTGGGCCGGCCGGCCGGCCGGCCGACCACGCCGCCCGCCACGACGAGCGGCTCCGCCGCGCCGTCCTCACAGCACCTGGGACTCCCCCAACCGGACGGTGCCGCCCGGGAGATGGTGCGTGTCGTGCGCGCCTGACGCCAGGTCGCACGCCCGGGGCTCCCTATCGGGCCCGGCCGACAACGGCGGACGGACCCGGGGCGACGCGCGTCCGGGTGTCCGCGACGGGCCCCGGGCGCCAGCCGCGGGCCGCCGCCGCACCCGCCACCAGCGCGAGCGCGCCCAGGACCGCCGTGGCGGCCGGGAGGCCGGCGGTGGCTCCGAGCCAGCCGGCCAACGGGTAGGTGAGCAGCCAGCAGCCGTGCGAGAGGGAGAACTGGGCGGCGAAGACGGCGGGCAGGTCGGCCGGGGCCACCGCGTCGCGCAGGAGGCGTCCGGTCGGGGTGAGGATCAGCGAGCCGGCGGCGCCGAAGGCGGCCCAGAGCGCGAGCAGTGCGGGCCAGCGCCAGCCGGCCGTACCGCCCTGGCCGGCCATCGTGAGGGCCGCCAGCGCGCCGAGGAGTCCGGCGGTGCCGAACGCCGCCGGGAGCATCACCGCGCGGTCGGTCACCCGGTCCAGGACGCGGGGCAGCAGCAGGGCGACGGCCATCGAGCCGCCGCCGTACGCGCCCAGCGCGAGGGGGACGTCGCCGGCCGGACGCCCGAGCTGGTCACGGACGTAGACGACGGTGTTGACGATCACCATGGCGCCGCCGGCGGCGACCGCGAGGTCGAGCGCGAGCAGCGCGCGCAGCCGGGGGGCGGCCAGGAAGAGGCGCGCGCCCCGGGCCGAGCGTTCCAGGACGCCGCCGGGGCGGGCGGGCGGCACCGGCTTGGGGAGGACGGCAGAGACGACCAGGGCGGCCGAGGCGAGGAATCCGGCCGTGGTGCCCCAGAACAGCCACTGGTACCCGACCAGCGCCAGCAGTCCGGCCGCGAACATCGGCCCGGCAAGGCTCTCCAGGTCGTAGGCGAGCCGGGAGAGCGACAGTGCGCGGGTGTAGTCGCGTTCCGCCGGCAGCACCTCGGGGATCACCGACTGGAACGCCGGGGTGAACGCCGCCGAGGCGGACTGGAGCAGGAAGATCAGCAGGTAGACCTGCCAGACCGCGGAGACGAACGGCAGCGCGAGGGCGACCGCCGCCCGGGTCAGGTCGGAGGCGACCATCAGCCGGCGGCGCGGGATCCGGTGGGCCAGCGCGCCGACGACCGGCGCGATCCCGACGTAGGCGACCATCTTGATCGCCAACGCCGTGCCGAGCACCGAGCCGGCGTCCGCCCCCGCGAGGTCGTAGGCGAGCAGGCCGAGGGCGACCGTGGCGAGGCCGGTGCCCACCAGGGCGACGACCTGGGCGGCGAACAGGTGCCGGTAGGTGGGCTCGCGCAGCACGGACAGCATGGGGACACCCCGCTCGGACTCGGCGCGCGCGGCGGCGGGCGCAGGACGACAGGGCACCGGCGCGGAAGCTCGGACGGAGCGGCAGGCGCCGGGGCGACAGCCTCAGCATAGGACAACATGTGCATACGTGTGCACCTATTGGCCGGAAGAGATCCCGCCCCGCAGCAGCCGGGCCCGCTCAGTCGTGCGGCGGCAGTCCGCTGATCTGGTGGTCGGCGACGTTCAGCGCCTCGTTGACCAGCCGGCGCAGGTGTCCGTGCCGCAACGCGTAGACGACCCGCCGGCCGTCCTTGCGGGTGGTGACCAGGCCGGCCAGCCGGAGCTTGCTCAGGTGCTGGCTCACCGAGGGCCGCGCCGCGCCGCAGGCCTCGGTCAGCGTCGTCACGTCGGCCTCCCCCTCGCCCAGCCGCTGCATCAGCGCGAGCCGGGTGCGGTCGGCGAGCAGGGCGAGGATCCCGGCGGCCGTGTCCAGCCGCTCGTCGTTGCGCAGCCGCTCGTCGGCGTCCGGCTGCTGCGACCGATGCGCACCTGATAGCTGAAGGCTCCCGCTCATGGCCTCATCGTAGAGGGCGCACCGCGGCGGCTCACCCGCTCGCACACGGCGCCACCGGCCGACCCGCACGCCCCCGGCCCGACACCCAGCCGATCGAGCAGAGCGGCGTCGTCGGGAAGTGACCTGCCCTCGCACCGGAGCGGAGGCCCCCGGTTCCGGCGCTGAGGGCCGCTGAGGTTCACCCGGTGCCGGTGGCACGCGACACCGGGTGGGTCATCGGGTCACTGCCCCGGCTTGCGGCACCGGGTCGCTGCCCCGGCTTGCGGCCAGGCAGCGCCGGACCACGGCGGCCGCGCCCCCGGCCGCCGGCGCGCCGACCCGGCCGTACAGCGGGAGCAGCGCGGTGTCGCACAGGCCGGGGTTGAGGCCGACGGCCTTGACGGCGTCTCACTCTCCCGGCGTGCAGCGCCTCCTCAGGAGAAGTCGAGCGGCCCGGTGCGAGTGCGCTTGAGCTCGAAGAAGTTCGGGTGGCCGGCCAGCAGCCGCACGCCGTCGAAGACCCTCACGGCGTCCTCGCCGCGCGGGATCGCGGTGAGCACCGGGCCGAAGAACGCGGTGCCGTCGACGTGGATGGTGGGCGTCCCGACCTCCTCGCCGACCGGGTCCATGCCCTCGTGGTGGCTCTTGCGCAGCGCGACGTCGAACGCGGTGCTGTGGGCCGCGTCGGCCAGTTCCTCGGGGAGGCCCGCCTCGACCAGGGCCTCGCGGAGCACCTTCTCGTCGACGGCCCGGTCCTGATCGTGCAGGCGGGTGCCGAGCGCGGTGTAGAGGTCGCGCAGCACGTGCTCGCCGTGCTGTTCGGCGGCGGCGATGCAGACCCGCACCGGGCCCCAACCGATGTCGAACAGCCGGCGGTAGCGCTCGGGGAGGTCCTCGCGGCCCTCGTTGAGGACGGAGAGGCTCATCACGCGGAAGGTGAGGTCGAGTTCGCGGTGGCGCTCGACCTCAAGGATCCAGCGGGAGGTGATCCAGGCGAACGGGCAGATCGGGTCGAAGTAGAAGTCGACTTTGTTGGTCACGTTGCCGATCCTAGGGAGCAAGTGGTTCGGCAGACAGGTCCGATTCGACTCATGATCCATGGGCCACTTGAAGCACGCGGACGGCTATGGCGTGCCCGGCGTGCGCGGCGCGCCCCGGGGTGCCCGGGGTGCCCGGGGTGCCCGGCGTCAGCCCTCGCGCAGGTCCGCGATCCGGCGGATCTTGCCGACCGAGCGCTCCAGGCTGTACGGGTCCAGCACCTCGGCCTCCACCGTCAGCCCGACCCCGTCCTTGACCGCCCGGACGATCGCCGCGGCGGCGGCCTCCCGCTGTTCGGGCACCGCGTCCGGGCGGGCCTCGACCCGCACCGTCATGTGGTCCAGCCGGCCGCGGCGGGTCAGGCGCAGCTGGAAGTGCGGCGCCACGGCGGGGGTGCGGAGCAGGATCTCCTCGATCTGGGTGGGGAAGACGTTCACCCCGCGCAGGATGATCATGTCGTCGCTGCGGCCGGTGACCTTCTCCATCCGCCGGAACGCCGGGCGGGCGGTGCCGGGCAGCAGCCGGGTGAGGTCGCGGGTGCGGTAGCGGATGACCGGCACGGCCTCCTTGGTGAGCGAGGTGAAGACGATCTCGCCGCCCTCGCCGTCGGGCAGCACCTCGTCGGTGATCGGGTCCACCACCTCGGGAAAGAAGTGGTCCTCCCAGATGTGCAGGCCGTCCTTGGTCTCCACGCACTCCTGGGCGACGCCCGGGCCCATCACCTCGGAGAGGCCGTAGATGTCGACGGCGTGGAGATCCATCCGCTCCTCGATCTCGCGTCGCATCTCCTCCGTCCACGGCTCGGCGCCGAAGATGCCGACCTTCAGCGAGGTGCCGCGCGGGTCCACGCCCTGCTTGTCGAACTCGTCGAGCAGGGTGAGCAGATAGGACGGGGTGACCATGATGATCTCGGGCCGGAAGTCCCGGATCAGCTGCACCTGGCGGGCCGTCATGCCGCCCGAGGCGGGGATGACCGTGCAACCGGCCCGCTCGGCGCCGTAGTGCGCGCCCAGGCCGCCGGTGAACAGCCCGTACCCGTAGGCGATGTGCACCTTGTGGCCGGCCCGGCCGCCGGCCGCGCGGATCGAGCGCGCGACCACATCGGCCCAGACCGAGAGGTCGTGCTCGGTGTAACCGACCACGGTCGGCAGGCCGGTGGTGCCGCTGGAGGCGTGGATCCGGCGGACCTCCTCCATCGGGACGGCGAACATGCCGAAGGGGTAGGTCTCCCGCAGGTCGGCCTTGGTGGTGAACGGGAAGCGGGCCAGGTCCGCGAGGGTCCGGCAGTCCTCCGGCCGCACACCGGCCGCGTCGAACTTGCGCCGGTACAGCTCGACGTTGTCGTAGGCGTGGCGCAGCGTGCGACGCAGGTGCGTGAGCTGGTGCGCCCGCAGCTCCTCGCCGGTCATCCGCTCGCCGGCGTCCAGCAGCTCGTCCGGGAGCGGCTCGCCCAGGCGCGTCCGCGCGGGCGCCGGGCCGGTCGGTCTGCTGCTCATCGTGTCTCCTCCGCCGTCCGAGGGCCCGACTGCGCCGTGTGCCGACCGACCATTCGGTCAGCACTCGGGCATGGCCAAGTAATCCAGCACCCGCACCGGCTGTCAAGGGCTGCCGCGCAGGTCGGGGGCCCACCGGGGCGCCGGGTTGCCGGGCACCGGGGTCGCCGGGCGCCGAGGTAGCCGGGCGCCGAAACCATGACGAACGACCGGGGCACGGAGCGCCCGGGGTCTGTCGAAAGTCCTGTACGCATCTCTGCCGAACGGCAGATGGCAGCGGGCCGCCGATCCGGAAGGCTCGACCGCGTCACCACCGGCCCGACCGAGAAAGCGGAGCACATGCTCGAACTGATCGACGTCACCAAGGTCTACAAGGGCGGGAAACGGGCCGTCGACGGCCTCTCCCTGCACTTGGGCCCCGGCATGCTGGGCCTGCTCGGCCCCAACGGCGCGGGCAAGTCCTCGCTGATGCGGATCGTCTCCACGGTGACCAGGCCCACCTCCGGCGGGCTCCGCTACCGGGGCGCCGACGCCCTTGCCCAGCCCGGCCTGCTGCGCCGTCACCTCGGCTATCTGCCACAGGACTTCGGCGTCTACCCCAACCTGACCGCACGTGAGTTCCTCAGCTACCTCGCCGCCGCCAAGGGGCTCTCGGCCCGCTCGGCGCGGGCCCGGATCGAGGAGCTGCTCGCCCTGGTCAACCTCACCGAAGCGGTGAAGCGGCCGCTCGGCGCGTACTCGGGCGGCATGCTGCGCCGGGTCGGCATCGCCCAGGCGCTGCTGGCCGACCCCCAGGTGATCGTGGTCGACGAACCCACCGCCGGCCTCGACCCGGAGGAGCGGGTGCGCTTTCGCAACCTGCTCAGCGAGCTCTCCGCGGACCGCGTGGTCCTGCTCTCCACCCACATCGTCTCGGACGTCGAGTCCGTCGCCTCCGACATCGCCGTCGTCGCCGGCGGCCGGCTGCTGCGTCGCGGCACCCCCGAGCAGCTGGCAGGCGAGCTGTCCGGGCAGGTGTGGGAGTTGCTCGTGAGCCCGGCCGAGGTCGCCGCCGTGCAGAGCCGCTACCCGGTCAGCCGGATGGTGCGGACGGCGGACGGCGTCCGGCTCCGGGTACTCACCGACCGGGCCCCGGCCGGTGACGCCGCCCCGGCCGCGCCGGACTTGGAGGACGCCTACCTGGGCATCGTCCGGCAGGCGGTCCCCGGCCCCGGTACCCTCAGCGACCCGCTCCGGCAGCAGGCGGTGCGGCGATGACGGCGCGCGCCCTGGCCGGGCTGGCCGTCGGCGACTTCCGCGACCGGGTCCGGCGCCCCGTCTACGCCGTCACGCTGCTGGCCGCCGTCGGGCTCGGCTACCTGGCCGTCCCGCCGGTCGACGGGCACTGGGTGATCCTGGCGGTCGGCCGCTACCGGGGCGAGTACAACAGCGCGTACGTCGGGCTGGCGACGGCCCTCGCGGGCGCGCTCTGGCTCACCCTCGGCGGGTTCTACGTCGTACGCAAGGGGATCGGCCGGGACGAGGAGACCGGGGTCGGCCAGATCCTCGCCGCCACCCCGCTGCGCACCTCCGCCTACCTGGTGGCGAAATTCCTCAGCAACCTGCTGGTGCTCGGCTCGATGCTGGGCGTCCTGGCGCTCACCGCGGCCGTCATGCAGCTGGTCCGGGGCGAGCACCGCACGGTGGACCCGGTGGCGCTGCTCACGCCCTTCGTGGTGACGGCCCTCCCGCTGCTCGCGGTGACCGCCGCGGCGGCCGTCCTCTTCGAGACGCTGCCGCTGCTGCGCAGCGGGACGGGCAACGTGGTCTGGTTCTTCGTCGCCCTGGCCGTCACGATCGGCGGGCAGTCCCCCGGCGCGCCGTTCGGCGGGCTGGGCGTCGGCCAGGCCGCCGAGTCGCTGCGCGCGGCGGCCCTGACCGCCGGTGCAGGCCCGGTCGAGGGCCAGGAGTTCAGCCTCGGGCTGACCAAGGTGGACACTCCGCTGGTGCCGTTCCACTGGGCCGGCGCCGGCTTCGACGGCGGCTTCCTCCTCCAGCGGCTGCTCCTGGTGCTGGTCTCGGTGGCGCTGGTGGCGCTCCCGGCGCTCTGGTTCGGCCGCTTCGACCCGGCCCGCGGCCGTCCGGCCACCGCTGCCGCCCCGCCGTCCGGCCGGGAGTCAGCCGGGGAGGCCGCGCCGTCCGCCCCCGTTCCGGTGGCTGTCGCGCTGCCCCGCACGGCCCCCGCGTTCGGCGGCACCTTCGGACGGCTGCTCGCGGGCGAGGTACGCATCCTGGCCGGCGGGGTGTCGCCCTGGTGGTGGCTGGTCACCGCAGGGCTCACGGTGGCCGGCCTGACCGCCCCGCTCCGCGCGGTCACCGGCGTCGTCCTGCCCGCGCTCTGGGTCTGGCCGGTGCTGGTCTGGTCCGGCCTGGGCAGCCGTCATGCCGAGAACGACCTGGAGGTCCTGCTCGGCGCCTACCCGGCCGCCCGCCGTCGGTTGCTGGCCGAGTGGGCCTCCGGCGTGGTCCTCGCCGCAGTGACGGGCGCGGCACCGCTCATACGCCTCGCCGTCGCCGGTGACGCCGCCGGCACGGCTGCCTGGGCCGCGGGCGCCGTCTTCGTCCCCTCCCTGGCGATGGCGCTCGGTGTCCTCTCCCGCACCCACCGGGTCTTCCAGGCCCTCTATCTCCCGCTCTGGTACCTGGTGGTCAACCAGGTCGCCGCCCTCGACTACATGGGCGCCGTCCGCGCCGACGGCCACCCCGCCGGCCCCGCCCCACTGTTCGTCCTCGCCGCCGCACTCGCCCTGCTGGGCACCGCCTTCCTGGCCGGCGCGGCCCGCCGGGAGGTGAAGGGGTGAAGGGGTGAAGGGATAGGGCATGCCGCCGGCGGCTCCGCCCCGTCGGCCACCCCGCTCACGGGTCGCCGGGCCCGCCCGCGCGGGTCACCAGGTGCGGGCGGCAGCCAGGAGGTGGTCCCGGACGTGGACGAGGTGGGGGTTGGTGGGGGTGCCGGGGCGTTGGACGAGGTAGCCGGTGTTGATGGGCGGGTCCTCGGGGTCGTCCAGTCGGACGAGGGCGCCGGAGTCGAGCAGGGGTGCGCAGAGGTAGCGCGGCACGACCGCGAAGCCGGCTCCGGCGGCCACCGCGGAGACGACCCCGCGCAG
Source organism: Kitasatospora sp. NPDC041988 (assembly GCF_055588525.1). Classification (NCBI taxonomy): domain Bacteria; kingdom Bacillati; phylum Actinomycetota; class Actinomycetes; order Kitasatosporales; family Streptomycetaceae; genus Kitasatospora; species Kitasatospora sp. NPDC041988. Next base: position 215,778 of record NZ_JBVJCO010000004.1, on the reverse strand, counting down.
GTCAGGGATGGTGAGCGCGGCGCGGCAGTTGAGGCGCCGGCCGAAGACATGGCGCCAGTACCGGCGCACGATCGGCAGGTCCTCGGCGTAGGCGACCAGCGGCACCTCGTGCAGCGCGGCCGGCCCCTCCACGGCGAGCCGGCCGCTCAGGCGGCCGGCCCAACCGGGCGCGGCGACGAGGACGAACTCCTCGTCGGCCAGCGGCACGGCGGTCAGGGTGCGACCGCGCGGGCGGGAGGTGGCGATCACCAGGTCGTGGCGGCCTGCCCGCAGCTCCTCCAGCAGCGGGTCGGTGAGCCCGGCGGTGACCCGCAGCCGGATGCCGTCGGCGACCAGCGGGGCGAGGGCGGGCAGTACGAGGGTGCAGAGCAGTTCGGCGGGGCCGGCCAGGTGGACCGGTTCCGCACCGGCGTCGGGCCGGGTGCCCGGTCCGGCGGCGGCCGCGAGCGCGTCGAGCGGTGCGGAGATCCGGGCGGCCAGCTCGTCGGCGACGGGGGTCGGGGCGACGCCGCGCGGCCGTCGCTCGAACAGCTCGCGCCCGCCCTGCCGTTCCAGCGTGCGGATCTGGGTGGTCACGGTGGGCTGGGACAGGCCGAGCACCTGGGCGGCGGCAGTGAACGAGCCGGCCCGGTAGACGGCCAGGAAGGTGCGCAGCAGGTTGAGGTCGGAGGGTCCGGCGGGCTCGGGAGGCCCGGTGGGCAGGCCGGCCTCGGCGGGGTCGTGGTCGTTCACCCGGCCAGCCTACGACCCGGTACCCATAGGTATGCCTATGGCAGCCATCGGCTCTGCCATTGGTGGACTGCAGATTGCGCGGCCTATGGTCGGTTCCATCCTCCGGACCCCGCCGGGGCCCGCCTGCAGAGAAGAGCTCCCAGCATGTCGAAGATCCTGTTCGTCGTCACCGGCGCCACCTACTGGACGCTCGCCGACGGCACCCAGCACCCCACGGGCTTCTGGGCCGAGGAGGCCGTCGCCCCGTACGAGGCGTTCACCGCCGCCGGTCACGAGGTAACCGTCGCCACCCCGGGCGGTGTGGTCCCGACGGTCGACCAGGGCAGCCTGGCCCCCGCGGTGAACGGCGGGCCGGAGGGCGCCGCGCGGATCGCGGCCGGCCTGGAGGCCTTCGCGGGGCTGCGGCACCCGGTCAAGCTGGAGGAGGTGGACCTGGCCGACTACGACGCCGTCTTCTACCCCGGCGGCCACGGCCCGATGGAGGACCTCGCCGTCGACCCGGTCTCCGGCCGGCTGCTCGCGGACACCCTGGCCTCCGGCAAGCCGCTCGGTGTGGTCTGCCACGGCCCGGCCGCGCTGCTGGCCGCCACCCGCGCCGACGGCACCAACGCCTTCGCCGGCTACCGGCTGACCGGCTTCACCGACGCCGAGGAGACCCAGGCCGGCCTGGCCGACAAGGCGAAGTGGCTGCTCCAGACCCGCCTGGTGGAGGCCGGCACCGACTTCCAGGAGGGCGAGCCGTGGGCCCCGCACGTGGTCGTCGACCGCAACCTGGTCACCGGCCAGAACCCGGCTTCCTCCGCCCCGCTCGCGGCCGAGCTGCTCAAGAAGCTGGCCTGAGGCCTGCGGCACAGGCCACATCACCGGCCCCGGCGCCGACCCCAGCGCCGGCTGCTGCCCCGGCGACGCCACCTGCTGCGGCATCGGCCCGGGGTGCACTCCGGCCACTGGGCGCCGGGCGGACTCACCGCCGGAGTTCGTCCACCAGATCCTGGGCGCCGCCGCTGACCACGGCCGTCACCGGGATGCCCGCGGCGGCCAGCAGGCTGGCCGCGACGGTGGCCCGGCGGCCCCGGCCGCAGACCGTCCAGTACTCCCGGGCGGGCGGCAACTCGCCGATCCGGTCGGGCAGTTCGGTGAGCGGGATGGCGAGGGCACCGGGCACCGGCGGATCGGCGGCAGGCCGCACGTCGAGCACCTGGACCACTCGCCCGCCGTCCGGCCCGCCAGGCCCGAGCGAGCCGGGAGATCCGGGAAGCCCGGGAGGCCCGGGAGACCCGCGCGCGAGGGCCCCGCGCACCTCGGAGATGTCGGCCGTCCGGATCGCGGCGAGCGGGCGCCCGCTCGCCCGCCAGCGTTCCACGCCGCCGTCCAACTGCCCTACCAGCCAGGCGTCGTAGCCGATCCGCAGCAGCTGCAGGACGGCTTCGCGGGCCGCGTCGGCGAGCGGCTCCGGCAGCACCAGGACCAGCGGGGTGCCGAACGGCACCACCTCGCCGACCAGCGCCGCGAAGGAGCCGTCCAGCTCGTCACCGAGCGAGCCCGGCAGGTGGGCGTCGGCGAACGCCCGGCGGTCCCGCGCGTCGACCACCAACGCATCGCGCCACAGGGCCTGTTGAACCTCCTCGGGAGTCAGCGGCAGCAACCCGGGCGGGCCGCCGAGGACGGCCGGGCCGGCCCGGTTCAGCGGCCCCATCCGCCGGTAGTAGGCGGGCGCGGGCGGCAGGCCGAGCAGGCGGGCGGCCACGAACGCGTCCTCGTCACCGGCCAGCAGCGCCGGGTTGGCGAGCCGCTGGTCGCCGACCGTACTGGTCCGTTCGCCGGCCGCCGCGCCGATCGAGCAGGAGCTGCCGGCCCCGTGCGTGGGCAGCACCCGGGTGTCGGGGGGCAGTTGGGCGAGCCGCCGGAGCGATCGGTACTGGGCGCGGGCCAGTTGCTCCGTCCGGTCCGCGCCGGAGAGGTCGGTCCGGCCGGCGCTGCCGACCAGCAGGCTGCCGCCGGTGAACACCGCTGCGGGACGGCCCCCGCCCGAGCCCCGAGCCCCGCCCCCGGCACCGCCACCTCCCCCGACACCTCCACCGTCCAGCACCAGGTAGGCGGTGTGCTCGGCGGTGTGGCCGGGTGTCTCCAGCGCCTGGACGCGCAGTCCGCCGAGGGTGAGCTCGTCGCCCTCGGCCAGCGGCAGGTGGTCGAACCCGTACCCGGCGCGGGCCGGCCCCGCCACCGTCGCCCCGGTCGCGGCCCGCACCTCCAGGGCGCCGGAGAGGTAGTCGTTGTGGACGTGGGTCTCCAGGACGTACCTGATCCGCAGCCCGCGCGCCGCGCAGGAGGCGAGCAGCGGCCAGCAGTCCCGCTGCGGGTCCACCACCAGGGCCTCGTCGCCGGAGGTCAGCAGGTAACTGGTGTCGCCGAGGGCCGCGGTGGTGACGGGTTCGATGGTGTTCCCGCCGGTGCCGCCCCTCGCGCCGGGGCCGCCGCCCATGGCCCTCACGCTCCGCCGAGCCCGTTTCCGGGCCGTTCCCGTCCGTGGTCCGCCCCGCCGGCGGTGGCGGCCGTGACCACCACGACCTCCACCCCGGCCACCGGATTGCACCCGTACCCCTGCTCGTTCCACGGCGCCCGCAGCGGCTGGGTGCGCCCCTCGGCGTCGGTCGCCCGCGCCAGCAGCAGCCGGGGCCCTGGCACCCTCGGCGTCCACCGGTACGCCCACTCCGCCCAGGCGTACGGGCCCCGGGCAGGCGCCAGCTCGGCCGGCCGCCACCCGGCGCTGCCGACCCGCACCTCCACCCGGCGCACCGGCACCCCGCCCGACCAGGCCCGCCCGCGCACCGTGCAGAGCAGACCCAGCGGCAGACGGGCCCCCGGCGCCGGCCCGGTGATCAGCGACTTCACCCGGATCTCCCCCACCGGCCCTTCGGGTGTGCCGCCGCGGACGCCGCGCGAGCCCCGGTAGACGTACTCCTCGGCCTGGAACGGACCGGTGAACGGCCGCGCCACCGCCCGCACCCCGACCAGCCACTTGACGTCCGCCACCCCGTACCGGCCGGGCACCAGCAGCCGGACGGGCGCGCCGTGGCCGGGGGTGAGCGGGGCGTCGTTCATGTGCGTGGCGAGCAGGGTGTCGGGGTGCAGGGCGAGGCCGGCCGGCAGGCTCCGTTCGAAGGCGGTGCGGCGGCCGTGCAACGCGCCCTCGTCCGCCCCGGTGAACACCAGCTCCACCGCCTCCGGCCGCAGCCCGGCACGCTCCAGCACCGCTCGCAGCGGCACCCCGGCGAACCGGGCGCACCCTACCGCCCGCTGCCCCCACGGCAGGCCGGGCGGGCGCGGCTCCATCAGGCTGCGGCCGTTCCCGGCGCACTCCACCACCACGTCCAGCCCACGCGCCGGCAGTGCGCGCAACTCCTCGTAGCCGAGGTCGAGTTCGGCGTCCACCAGCCCGCTGACCCGCAACCGCCAGCCGGCCCGGCGCAGGTGCGGCACGCCGAAGTGGTCGCGGACGAAGAAGGCGCGGGTGGGCGTGAGCGGCTCGGCCAGCGCCGCCGCCGGCGTCTGGGCGTTGTACGGCTCGGCGGTGACCGTCTCGGGTGCCCAGTGCGGGGCGGTCGTCCCGTTGCGGGCTGTCGTCGTCATCCCGGCTCACCACCTGTGTGTGTCGCTTGTGCCCGTCCGCCGTACCGCCCTGCCGGCCGTACCGCCGTACCACCCTGCAGCCCTGCAGCCCTGCAGCCCTGCAGCCCACGATCCGGCGAACCGCGAGCCACGAGCCGCCACCCGAGGGCCACCGTCGATCGTCCCGACCGTCCTCACCCCGGCCCACCCCCCACCGTCACCCGCCCCGCCAGCCGCCCCGGCTCCCGCACGCGGGCCAGGGCACGGCGGGCGCCGAGCGTCTCGAACACCGCCGCCGCCTCCGCCCGAAGCCGCCGGTCCGCCTCCCCCGTGCCTGACCCGACGGCCACCGCCACCGCCTGGGCCTTGGCCCGCGCCGCCCAGTACGGCTGCCGCGCCCGGCCGTACAGCCCGGCCGCCGCCACGTGGTGGGCCCGGGCGCCCTCAGGGTCGCCCCGCGCCGAGGCCAGTGAGCCGAGCGCCGACTGCGCCATCGCCCGCCAGGCCGAACTGTCGGACCGGGCGGCCATCCGCTGCGCCGCCTCGGCGTGCTCGGCCGCGCCGTCGGCATCGCCGAGGGCCGCGAACGCCTCCGCCGCCACCGGGTAGAGCGGCGCCGTGCAGCTCGGGCACTCGCCGTGCCGGGCCGCGACGGCCGAAGCGGCCAGCGCCGCGCGGACGGCCTCGCCGGGTTCGCCCCGCTCGACGGCGTCCAGTGCAGCAGTCGCGTAGAGCCGCCCGAAGGCGTGCCGGGCCGGTGGGGAGACGGCGGCGACGGCCATGCCCTGCCGCAGACAGGCCGCCGCGTCGGCGCTGTCGCCGCGCGCGGCCGCGTATTCGGCGAGCCGCTGCCAGGGCACGGCGCCGCCGCGGCCGCCGCGCTCCTCGTACAGGTGGGCGCTGCGTTCGAGGCAGCCGGGCGCGTCGTCCCAGTGCCCGCGCAGCAGGAACGACTCGCCGAGCAGGCACCAGGCGAAGGCCTCGGCCCGGCGCGCACCGCGGGCGATCGCCAGGTCGAGGGTGTGCCGGGCGTGCTCCTCGACGCCGTCGCTGAGCCCGTCCCCGTAGAGGTGGTACTGGCCGAGACAGCAGTGGATGTCGAAGATCCGGGCGATCCGGGCGTCCTCGTCGGCGGCGGCGCCGAACCGGTCGATCTCGCGCCGCAGGCCCTCCCACCAGTCGCCGCGGAGGTGGTGGACGATGGCGAGCGCCTCGTGGGCGGCGGCGAGGTCGTCGGCGGTGCCGTGTTCCCCGGCGAGGGTCAGGCCGGCTTCGGCCGCCCGCTGGGCCTCCTCGTAACGGCCGGACGCCGAGAGCCAGTTCGCCCGTGCGCTGAGCAGCCGGCCGGTCTCGGCGGGGTCGCCGCCGGCCTCGGCGAGCGCGGTCTCGGCGGCGGCCAGGTGCGGTTCGGCGGCGGCCGGGGCTTCTCCGGCCAGGTGGGCGGTGGCCGCCTTGCGGTGCAGCCGGACGGCCCGCAGGCCGGTGCCGTCGGCCGCCCGCCCGGTGAGGACGCCCGGCGAGGCCGGCAGGTCCACCACGCCCGGGTCGAGGGCGGAGCCGTACGCGGCGGCGGCGCCCACGGTGTCGCCGGTCGGCATCCGCTGGTCCCCGACGTGTTCCCAGAGTTCGCCGGCGAGTTCGGCCCGGACGTCGCCGCCGGTCCGGACCTGTTCACGGAGCCGCTGGGCGGCGGGCCCCGGCCCCTCGGCGCCGTCCGGGGCACGGTGGAGCGCGGCCGACAACCGGTCGTACTCGTGCAACACCTCGTGTCGCCGCCCGGCCAGCGCGTAGACCCGCATCAGTGACAGCGACGCCTCCTCGTGCAGCGGGTCGGCGGCCACCGCGCGGCGCAGCACGGCCGCGGCACCGTCCGTGTCGGCGCGCGCCTCGCGCAGCCCGCCGAGCTCGACCAGCAGCGCCAGGTACTCGGCGTGCAGGGCCTGTTCGCGCTCGACAGCCCACTCCTCGTACCGGTCCTCGGGCAGGAGGTCGCCGCCGTACCGGGCGACGGCCCGCTCGTACGCGTCGGGGTCACGGCTGCGGCGGGCGTGCAGTACGGCCTGCTCGAACTCCTGGACGTCGACCCGCAGCGGGCCGCCGTGCAGGGCGAGGCTCTCTCCCGACTCCAGGTAGCGCTGGACGGCGGCCGGGTCCGGGTCGAGGGTGTGCCGGGCCTCGTGCAGGGCAGTGCGCAGCCGGCCGGCGCCCGCCTCGGGCGGCAGGTCGGGCCAGAGCGCCGCGAGCACCTGGTCCCGGTGCAGCCGGTGGCCGGGGGCGAGCGCGAGCAGCTTCACGAGGTTCCGGGGCTTCCGCAGGCGCCAGGCGTCGGCGGCGATCTCGCGCGGGCCCACCCGTGCCCGGAAACCGCCGAGGAGGCGGATACGCAGTTCGAGCATGCGCCGGACGCCTTCCGTACGGACACTACGAACCTACGTCGGCAGCGGCCCACCGGCGAGTCCGGGAAGCCCGCGAGACCTCGCGGGAACGCACCGCCTACGCGCAGGGCTACACGTCACGCCCCGCGCAGGCCTACACGTCACGCCCCGCGCAGGTCGACACGTCACACCGTGCCCACGCCTCACGCCCTTGGCGTCACGCCTCGGAGAGCGCCGGGTTGCCGAACTCGCGCACGGCGTCGGCCACGATGGCGTCCAGGCTGGCATGGTGGGCGCCCCGCCAGTAGGCCTGCCCGCACTCGGTGCACTGCGCGAACGCGTCGTAGGAGCGCTCGGTGCCGTCCCGTAGCTGGTCCTGCACCGACGTCTTGGTGACGGTGCGCAGCGTCCCGTTGCAGGTGGTGCACCGGCTCCAGGGGGCGAGCGGCGGCGCGAACCGGGACAGGACGTCCCGCAGCTGTTCGGCGGGCCGGTGGCTGTAGACGTAGGCGCCGGCCCAGAGTTCGCGGCGGCGCAGCAGCCCGCGGTCGCGCGAGAGCATGACGCGCTGCTCGGCGGCCGAGCGGGCGGCAAGCGCGGCGTCGCCGATGTCCGGGTTCTCGTAGGCGGCGTCGATGCCCAGCAGCCGCAGCCGGCGCGCGAGCGTGCCGAGGTGCACGTCGAGCAGGAACCGGACCGGGGCGGGCGAGGGCTGCGGCCGGGGCACGGCCTCCACGGAGATCCGCTCCCCGCCGGCGGGGACGTGCGCGACGCCCACCGGCCGCCCGTCCGCGACCAGCGCGCCGACCTCGGTGAGCGGGACGCCGAGCGACTCCACGACATGCCCGAGCGTCGAGGCTCCGTCGGTACGCAGCGCCGTTGGTGCCCCCCGCCGCGCCGAGGCGACGAAGAGGTGCAGCTCGGGCGCGAAACTGAGCCAGATCTCCGGTCTCTCCACCTGGCCAGCATGCCAGCGGGCGGCCGGCGCCGGCCAGCGTTTTTCCCGGTGACGGCGCTATCGGCTGCCCACGGGTGTCCGCGCCGCGAAGGCCCGCCGGTAGTCGGTCGGCGTCACCCCGACCCGGGCGGTGAAGTGGCGGCGCAGGTTGGTGGCGCTGCCGAGGCCGCTGCGCTCGCCGACCTGCTCGACGGGCAGGTCGGTCGCCTCCAGCAGTGCCTGGGCGCGGGCGAGCCGCTGGTTGAGCAGCCACTGCAGCGGGGTGGTGCCGGTGGCGGCCTGCAGCCGGCGGAAGAAGGTACGCGGGCTCATCCGGGCGCGCCGGGCCAACTCCTCGACCGTCAGTGGTCGTTCGAGGTTGGCGGCGGCCCACTCCAGGACCGGTGCCAGGCTGTCGTCGTCCGTGACCGGCACCGAGAGGTCCACGAACTGCGCCTGCCCGCCGGGCCGGTGAGCGGGGACGACCATCTTCCGGGCGAGCTGGTTGGCCACGTGCGCGCCGAAGTCGCGACGGACGATGTGCAGGCAGAGGTCGAGCCCGGCCGCGACGCCCGCGCTGGTCAGCACCTCCCCGTCGTCCACGTAGAGCACGCTCTCGTCCACGGTGACCCGCGGGTACCGGCGGGCCAGGTCGGCGGTGTGCGACCAGTGCGCGGTGGCCCGGCGCCCGTCCAGGATGCCGGCGGCGGCGAGCGCGAACGCGCCGGTGCAGAGCGACACCATCCGCGCCCCCGCCTGCGCCGCGCGCCGCAGCTCCGCCACCAGCGCCGGCGGCACCTCGCGTTCCCCCGCCACGCAGGCGTCCGGCACCGAGGTGACGATCACGGTGTCGGCGTCGGCGAGCGCGTCCCAGCCGTACTCGGCGCGTAGCGAGAAGCCGAAGCCGCCGGGGAGACGGGGCGGAGCCTCGGCGTCGGGGGTCTCGGCGCAGAGCCGCAGCTCGTACCAGCGGTCGGCGAGTTCGGGCTGAGGGATGCCGAAGACGGCGCAGGCCATGCCGAGTTCGTACAGGTCCCAGAGCGGGAGCTCGGCGTGGTCGAGCACGGCGACGGCCACCGTGCCGGGGCCGCGTCCAGCGGTGGGCAAGAGGTCGCTCATGCCCGGCAGCCTACTGGCAGGAACCGTGCGACGAAGGGCGATTCTGCCACTGTCGGCGCCCCCGGCGCGGAGCGAGGGTAGGTGCTGTCGATCAAGACCTCCACCGGCAGAAGCAGCACCGCCAGATCCGGAACCACGACCGCCGGAACCACGACCGACAGCCCACCTCCGCCAAGACCTCCACCCACAAGACCGCCACCGGCGAGACCCGCCGTCGAACCTCTGGGGACCACCTCCATGCCACACACCCCTGCCCGCGAGCCCGTCACCGTCCTCGGCCTGGGCTCGATGGGCACCGCGCTCGCCGCTGCCTTCCTCGCCGCCGGCCACCCCACCACCGTCTGGAACCGCTCCGCCGCCAAGGCCGACCCGCTGGTCGCCCGCGGCGCCGTCCGGGCGGGAACGCCGGCCGAGGCGGTCACGGCCAACCCGCTGATCGTCGCCTGCGTCCTCGACTACGACGCCCTGCGAACCGTCCTCGCCGGAGCGGAACAGCTGCTCGCCGGGCGGACGCTGGTCAACCTCACCTCCGGCTCGCCCGAGCAGGCCCGCGAACTGGCCGGCTGGGCCGCCGGCCATGGCCTCGCCTACCTCGACGGCGCCATCATGATCACCCCACCCGGCATCGGCGGCCCCGACGCGACGCTGCTCTACAGCGGCGCGCCCGAAGCGCTCGACCGCCACCGCGCCACCCTCGCCGTCCTCGGGGACCCGGTCGGTCTCGGTCCCGACGCCGGGATCGCCGGCCTCTACGACACCGCGCTGCTCGGCCTGATGTGGTCCGCCCTCAGCGGCTGGCTGCAGGGCGTCGCCCTGGTCGGCGCGGACGGCGTCCGGGCCGCCGACTTCACCCCGGTCGCCACCCGCTGGCTGTCCGGCGCCGTCGCCGGCTTCATCGGCGGCTACGCCGCCCAGGCGGACGCCCGCGAGTACCCCGGGGACGACGCCAGCCTCACCGTCCACCTCGCCGCCATGGAACACCTGCTGCACGCCGCCGAGGCCCGCGGCATCGACACCGCCCTGCCCGAACTCCTCGCCCGGCAGGTCGAACGGGCGATCGCCGCCGGCCACGGAGCCGACGGCTACGCCCGCCTGATCGAGGGGATCCGAAAGTGACCACCGCCGCCCCGGCCCCCGTCGCCCTCGCCACCGACTGGCCCGCGCTGGTCACCGAGGCCGCCGACCGGACCACCGGCCTGCTCGCCCGCGCGGCCGACGCGGACTGGTCCCGCCGCCCGGAGGGCAGCGACTGGACCTACCGGGCCACCCTCGACCACCTCGCCCTCGGCGTCCTCGGCTACGCCGGCCTGCTGACGGCCCGTCCGACGGACCGGTACATCACCCTGTTCGGCTCCCTCGACCCGGCCGCACCGATCCCGCACTGCCTGGAGGGCCTGCGGATCGCCGCCGCCCTGCTGGCGTGCACGGTGCGCGACGCGACGCCGGAGGTGCGGGCCTGGCACCCGTGGGGGCACTCGGACGGCCCGGGGTTCGCGGCCATGGGAGTGGTCGAACTCCTTCTCCACACCTGGGACTTGGCCGGACCGCTCGGCCTCGGACGGTCGATGCCGGACGACCTCGCCGCGCCGGCCCTCGCCCGTCTCTTCCCGGACGCCCCCACCGGCCACGCTCCCGGGGACACCCTCCTCTGGTGCACCGGCCGCGCCCCCCTCCCCGGCCGGCCCCGGCTCCCCGCCGGGGCGTGGGCCTGGGACGGGCGGGTGCGGTAGCCGGGGTCAGGCGTGGGGTGCCCAGAACGCGACGAGGCGGGCGACGCCGTGTTCGAGGCCCTTCCACGAACCGGTGAAGGTCAGCACCGCGATGGCGGAGGTCGGGAACCCGGAGCGGTTCATCCGGGGCAGCAGGTCGGCCTCGGCCTCGCCGGCGAGGGCGTCGGCGAGGGCGTGGACACCGGGGTTGTGGCCGACCAGCAGCAGGTCGGCCACCTCGTCGGACGTCTCGTTGAGCACGGCGATCAGTTCGCCGAGGCTCGCCTCGTAGAGCCGGTCCTCGAAGAGGGTCCTGGGCCGCTGGGGCAGCTCGGGGACGATCAGCTTCCAGGTCTCCCGCGTGCGCGCCGAGGTGGAGACGAGTGCGAGGTCCGGCACGATGCCCGTACCGGCCAGCCAGCGGCCCGCGACGGGAGCGTCCTTGCGGCCGCGCTCGGCCAGCGGGCGCTCGTGGTCATCGGCGTCGCTCCACTCGGCCTTGGCGTGCCGGACCAGGACGATCCTGCGGGTCGGTTCGCTGCTCACGACGGTCTCCTCCTCCACACGGGACATCGGTACCCGGCCGACGCTAGCCACCCATCGGCCGGGCCGCGGACATGACATCCGCCCCTCACTCGAAGGAGTGAGGGGCGGACGGCGGACGGGGCGTCAGCGGAAGGTGCGCAGGCGCAGGCTGTTGCCGACGACGAAGACCGAGGAGAAGGCCATCGCCGCCCCCGCGATCATCGGGTTGAGCAGTCCGGCGGCGGCCAGCGGCAGGGCGGCGACGTTGTAGCCGAAGGCCCAGAACAGGTTGCCCTTGATGGTGGCCAGGGTCCGGCGGGAGAGCCGGATGGCGTCGGCGGCGGCGAGCAGGTCGCCGCGGACGAGGGTGAGGTCGCCGGCCTCGATGGCGGCGTCGGTGCCGGTGCCCATGGCCAGGCCCAGGTCGGCCCGGGCGAGGGCGGCCGCGTCGTTGACGCCGTCGCCGACCATGGCCACGACCCGGCCCTCGGCCTGGAGGCGCTGGACCGTGGCGACCTTGTCCTGCGGCAGCACCTCGGCGATCACGTCCGCCGGCTTGATGCCGACCTCGGCTGCAACGGCCCGGGCCACGGCGGCGTTGTCGCCGGTGAGCAGCATCGGGGTGAGCCCGAGGGCGCGCAGCCGGGCGATGGCCTCGGCACTGGTGGGCTTGACGGCGTCGGCGACCTCCAGCACGGCCCGCGCCTCGCCGTCCCAGCCGACGGCGATGGCGGTCCGCCCGGCGGCCTCGGCCGCGCGCTTGGCCTCGGCGAGCCGGGCCGGCAGGTACTGCGACCAGTCGGCGAGCAACTGCTCGCGGCCGACCAGGACGGCGTGCCCGTCCACCACACCCTGGACGCCGAGGCCGGGGACGTTCTCGAAGCCCTCCACGGCGGGCAGTTCGCCCGTCTTCTGGGCGGCGGCGGTGGCGACGGCCCGGGCGATCGGGTGTTCGGAGGCGTGCTCCAGGGCGCCGGCCAGGCGCAGCGCCTCGGTCTCGGTGACGCCCTCAGCGGTGTGGACGGCGAGCAGGGTCATCCGGCCGGTGGTGACGGTGCCGGTCTTGTCCAGCACGATGGTGTCCACCCGCCGGGTCGACTCCAGCACCTCCGGGCCCTTGATCAGGATGCCGAGCTGGGCGCCGCGCCCGGTGCCGACCAGCAGGGCGGTCGGGGTGGCCAGGCCCAGGGCGCACGGGCAGGCGATGATCAGCACGGCGACCGCGGCGGTGAAGGCGGCGCTCCACCCCTCGCCGGTGCCGAGCCAGTAGCCGAGGGTGGCGAGGGCCAGGGTGATGACGATCGGGACGAAGACGGCGGAGATGCGGTCGGCGAGCCGCTGGGCGGCCGCCTTGCCGTTCTGCGCGTCCTCCACCAGCTTGGCCATCCGGGCGAGTTGGGTGTCGGCGCCGATGCGGGTGGCGCGGACCACGAGCCGGCCGCCGGCGTTGAGGGTGGCACCGGTGACGGCGTCGCCGACGGCGACCTCGACCGGCACCGACTCGCCGGTCAGCATCGAGGCGTCCACGGCGGAGGCGCCCTGTTCGACCAGGCCGTCGGTGGCGACCTTCTCGCCGGGGCGGACCACGAACAGCTCGCCGACGGCGAGTTCACCGGTCGGGATGCGGACCTCGGCGCCGCCGCGCAGCACGGTGACCTCCTTGGCGCCGAGTTCGAGCAGCGCCTTCAGGGCGGCACCGGCGGTGCGCTTGGACCGCGCCTCGAAGTAGCGCCCGGCCAGGATGAACGCGGTGACACCGGCCGCGGCCTCCAGGTAGATGTTGGACGAGCCGTCGCTGCGGGCGATGGTGAACTCGAAGCCGTGCCGCATGCCGGGCATGCCGGCGTGGCCGAGGAACAGTGCCCAGAGCGACCAGAGGAACGCGGCGCCGGTACCGAGCGAGACCAGGGTGTCCATGGTCGCGGCGCCGTGCCGGGCGTTGGTCCAGGCGGCCCGGTGGAAGGGCCAGGCGGCATAGGTGACGACGGGCGCGGCGAGGGTGAGCGAGAGCCACTGCCAGTTGTCGAACTGCAGCGCCGGCACCATGGCCATCGCGATGACGGGGACGGCGAGGGCGAGCGCGGTGATCAGCCTTTGCCGCAGCGGGGCGAGTTCGTCCGGCGCCTCCGCGAGGTCACCGGACGGTTCGGCGACCGCGGGCCTCGGCAGGGCGGCGGTGTAGCCGGTGGCCTCGACGGTGGCGATCAGGTCGGCGACCTCGATGCCGTCCGCGACCATGACCCTGGCCTTCTCGGTGGCGTAGTTGACGGTGGCCTCGACGCCGTCCATGCGGTTGAGCTTCTTCTCGATCCGGGCGGCGCACGAGGCGCAGGTCATGCCGCCGATCTGGAGTTCCACCTCGGTGGAGGCGGGTGCCTGGGTGGTCATCTGGGCTCCTCGCGGGTCGTGGATCAGGGTGGGTCGGGTCCGGGGCCGGGGTCCGGATACCCCCAGGGGGTTGCAGGGGGGCGTCCGGACCCCGGATGCCGGGGCGAATCGGACAGCTGCCGTCAGGCGCGACCGGTCAGCTCGTAGCCCGCGTCGTCGATGGCCGCGCGCAGGGCCTCTTCATCCGGCTCGGCCTCGGCGGAGACGGTGACCAGGCCGGCCGTGACGTCCACGCGCACGGCGGTGACGCCGGCCAGGGCGGAGACCGCCTTGCCGACGGTCTGCTCGCAGTGGCCGCAGGTCATCCCGGCGACCGCGTAGACGGCGGTGACGGCGGCGGGGGCCGTCTCGACGGTGGCGGTGGTGGAGCAGGTGCCGTCGGTGGAGCAGCAGGACATGGGTTCCTCCGGTGGGTTCAGTGGCGGTCAGCAGTGCCCCTCAGATACCCGGTGGGGGTATCGGTCGGTGCATGCTTCGTTTATACCCATGGGGGGTATCGAGCGCAACCCCTCCCCCCGACCGCCGGAACCACTTGACTCCATACCCCCTAGGGGTATCTACTCCAGATCTCGGAGCCCCACCCGAAGATCCGATCAGCACCGAAGGAGCCCCGCCATGAACACCGCGCTGAAGATCGCCGCCTTCGCCACCGGCCTCACCACCGCGTTCGGCGCCGCGTACGGGGTCGGCCACGCCACCGGCACCGGCCCGCGCCCGGCCGCCTCCACCGCCGCCTCAGCCTCAGCCGCCTCAGCCGCCGCGCATGCGGGCCACACCCCGGAGGCGGCGAACCCCGCCGACCACCTGCCCGGCGGACTCCAGGTCTCCGAACGCGGCTACACACTCAGCCTCGACAACCCCTTCGTCACCGCCGGCGCCCCCACCGACCTGCGGTTCCGCATCCTCGGCACGGACGGCCGCCCGGTCACCGACTACCGCCCGGCGCACGAGAAGGAACTGCACCTGATCGTCGCCCCGCGCGACCTCACGACCTTCCAGCACCTGCACCCGACCCGGGCCGCCGACGGCGCCTGGAGCGCGGCGGCCGCCCTCCCGGCCGCGGGCGAGTACCGGGTCTTCGCCGACTTCACCCCGGCCGGCGCGGCCGAGGGGCTCACCCTCGGCGCCGACCTCCACGCGGCCGGGGACCTGCGCCCCGCGCCCCTGCCGGAGACCGGCCGCAGCGTCACCGTCGACGGCTACACCGTCACCCTCGGCGGCGACCTCACCCCCGGCCGGCCCGCCCGGCTCACCCTCACCGTCACCCGGGACGGCCGGCCCGTCACCGACCTCCAGCCCTACCTCGGCGCCTACGGCCACCTGGTCGCCCTGCGCGCCGGCGACCTCGCCTACCTGCACGTCCACCCGGAGAGCACGACGCCCGGGCCGGAGGTCGCCTTCACCGCGACCGCACCCAGCCCGGGCGCCTACCGCCTCTTCCTCGACTTCCGGCACGGGGACACCGTCCGCACCGCGGCCTTCACCGTCACCACCCAGGGCGGCGACGCGCCCACCGAGGCCGACGCCCACCGGCACTGAGCGGCCACCGTCACCGAGCAGCCACCGTCACCGCGCAGCCGCAGCACCTCAGGTACCTCAAGTGCCTCAGCCGTAGCGCTTCAGCAACTCCTCGACGTAGTCCTCCAGCCGTTCGGCCAGCAGCGCGGGGGTCAGGTCCGCCCGGCCGAGCTCACGCCAGCTCACCCCGACCTTCTCCGCGTCCGGCGCGAAGGCCAGGGCGTCGAGCAGGCGCCAGTAGAGGTGGTCGGACGGATCCTCGGCCAAGCCACCGCCGGCGGCCAGGTAGCGGTCGGCGAACCCCATCCCGACCGGGACCCCGTACAGCAGGGCCAACGCGGTGGAGCAGTGCGCGACGTCCAGGTCGGCGGGACCCCAGGAGGTCTCCACCCAGTCCACCACGCCGGTGATCCGCAGCTCGCCCGCGTCACGGCCACCCTCGCCGCTCCCGCCTCTACCGAAGAGCACGTTGCCCGGGTGGTAGTCCCGGTGCAGGAAGCGACCCGGGAACGGCGGAGGTGGGCGGCGGATGACCCCGGCGGCCCGCTCCCACGCCCCCGGACGCGCGCTCTCCGCCGGACGCCGCACGCCCTCTGCGGTCACCCACGCCTGGTAGGCCCGCGGGCGCGCATGCTCTGGCACGTCGACGCGGTGGATCCGGACCAGCTGCTCGGCCAGCAGCCGGCAGCGCTGGTCCAGCTCCTCCTCGTCCACCCGGACGGTGCCCGGCAGCAACGTCATCAGCAGCGACGGGTACGCGCAGAACTCCCCCGTCGCGTCCACCCCGCGGAGCGCGGCCACCGGCACTCCGGTGCCGTCCGCGCGGAGCAGTGTGAGGATGTCGGCCTCCCGGGTGAGCAGGCCTTCGGCATGCCGGAGGTAGAACGGTTCGACGAACGACCGGAGCACCAACTCCCGCACCCCGCCGGGCCCTTCGAGCCGGAGCCGACGCATCTGCGAGGTGAATCCGCCGCGCAGCCGGGTACTCCCGACCACCCTGCTGCCGTCCGCCAGCCGCCCCTCGACCCACGCCCAGGTCGCGACCCGGTCGCGCTGCCCGCCGCCCTGAGTCACTAATTCGCTCATGGCTCGCCAGCCTAGGACGTGCCGGGCTCACGACATACCCGGCTCACGACGGCCGGGAGCCGCCTACCGGCCCGGGCGGCCCCGGCGGGCGCCGCCGGACTTGCCGCCCGACGCCTTCCCCGTGCCCGGCCTGCCGCCGCCCGACCTGCCGCCGGCGGACTTCCCGCCCGCCGCCTTGCCACCGGTCGCCCTGCCGCCCGTCGGCTTCGCACCCGTCGACTTGCCACCGGCCGGCTTGCCCGAGCCGCCGCGCGGGCGGCCGGCCGCCGTGGCGGGCTTCTCCTCGGGCTGCGCCGCGCCGGCCCGGCCGCGCGAGCTGTTGACCGTCCGGCCGCGGACGATGCCGATGAACTCCTCCACCAGGTCGGTCGTCCGGTCCTGCAGCCAGGAGAGCACCACCTGCGACTGCGGCGCGTCCGGGACCGGGCGGTAGGTGAGGTCCCGGCGGTGGTGCAGCCGGGCGAGCGACTGCGGCACGAGCAGGACACCGACGTTCGCCGCGACCAGCTCGATCGCGTCCCCCGTCGTCGCCGGGCGCTCGATCGCGGGCCGCCCGGGGAGGGTCTGCCAGCCGAGGGAGTCGTCCATCGGGTGGAAGACGACCTCGTCGGCCAGGTCCGCGACCGGCACCTCCTCGGCCGCCGCCAGCCAGTGGTCCTTCGGGAAGACGACCACGGTGGTCTCGGTGTAGAGGGGGATCGCGCTGAGACTGTCCCGGTCCACCGGCAGCCGGACCAGCCCGGCGTCCGCACCGCCGCCCAGCAGCGTCGACTCGCCCTCCTCCACCGGTACCGCGACCAGGGTGAGCGGGACGTCGGGCAGCCGCTGCTCCCAGACGCGCACCCATTTACCGGGCGTCACGCCGGGAACATACACCAGCCGGAACGAGGGGTTCGCCTGCATCTCTGTCACGCAGCAAGGCTACCGACCGTGATCGGGGCCGCCACTCACTCGCTTACCCTAGTGACCATGACATCGCTCAAGCCGAAGACCACCCAGACCATGAAGCCGGCCACGGCGGCCAAGAAACTGGGCATCTACCTCGACGCCGCCCCCGCCGACTTCCGGGAGGGCGTGGTTTCCCGCGAGGAGCTGAACGCCCTGCAGACCGAGCCGCCGCAGTGGCTCCAGGACCTGCGTCGCAACGGCCCGCACCCGCGCCCGGTCGTCGCGGCCAAGCTCGGCATCTCCGTCTCCGGCCTGGCCCGCGGCGGAGTCACCGAGGCCCTCACCACGGAGCAGATCGACGCGCTGAAGGAGTCCAACCCCACCTGGCTGGAGCGCGAGCGCACCGTCCAGGCCGAGGTCCGCAAGGAGTCCGTGCGGATCAAGGAGAAGCAGGAGAAGGACCAGCAGAAGGAGCAGCAGAAGCAGGCGGCCCCCCAGGCCAAGCCCGCCAAGAAGCGCTGACACCGCCCGGAAGCACCGGCACCGCCGGGTACGTGCGGTCGCCGCCGAGGCACCGATACCACCGGGAACCTGCCGGTACCCCCGGGGGGCTTCCGGAGCCGACGGCCGGGGCGGCGGCGCGCACGTCCGCAGGGGGGATCCGCCCGACGAGGGAACGCGTCGGCCTGGCCGGCCCGCCCGGCTCTTCCGCTCGGACGGGCTCGCCGGGCAGCGCTCTCCGCCGGCCTGGCCAGCGCGGAGCCACCCGGCAGAGCCGCCCGGCGGGGCACCCCGGCCGGACCGCCCTGGCGGCGTAGCGCGCGACCTCTCATCAATCGATCAACTCGCCCTGAAATCAAGCCAGTTGACGTATCACCGGCATTGCCGACGCGCATCCGTCCGAACGGAACCCTACCCAAGAGCGACGCGCCGGTGAAGCCCTAGATGAAAGTGATTATCACCGCTACTCTGTCCCCGGCTCGCCACATGACGGTGAGCAGACAGAGCTTGCCGCCCACCGGCGGCGAGCGGGCTGAGGGGCGGTCACCGTGGTGGAGACGAGTCTCGGCAGCGTCCGGCACACCCCCCGTACCGCAGGCGGCCGACCCGCCGCGGCGGGTCCGGGGCTGCTGACCGGAGCGGCGGCCCTGGTGGCCACCGCGGCGGTACTGGCCCTGGCGAGCGGGTGGGACTCCGGTGGCGTGCGGGCCTGGCGGACCCTCCTGGTGGCCATCGTCGTGCAGGGCCTGCCGTTCCTGGTGCTGGGCACCGTCGTCTCGGCGGCGATCGGGGCGTTCGTGCCGCCCAGGGTCTTCACCCGGCTGCTGCCGGCCAACCCCGCGCTCGCCGTACCGGTCGCCGGGGTCGCCGGGGCCGTGCTCCCCGGCTGCGAGTGCGCCTCCGTCCCGGTGGCCGGCAGCCTGATGAGACGCGGGGTGGCACCCGCCGCGGCACTCGCCTTCCTCCTCTCGGCGCCCGCCGTCAACCCGGTCGTCCTGGTCGCGACGGCCATCACCTTCCCCGGGAAGCCCACTTGACGGGCAGGCCACCCCAGGGGCGCCCCTCGCGACGCTACGGTGTGTCAGGACCGCCCCGGAGGAGAGGAGCACGACCATCACGACCCCGACCTGGGACGAGCTGCTGCTGCACAACCGGGAGACGCTGGCCGGCCTGTACACCGAGGTGCCGCCCCTGGAGGACGTGGTCCTCCGGTCGGTGCACTTCAACGTCTACGGCCCGACGCTCGTCTGCCGCCTCGAACTCCCCCGCTTCCCGGATCTGGCACCGGACGACTGGCGCGCGGCGGGCTGCGACCGGTTCGAGCTCCAGCTGCACTTCATCCTCGGCCCGCAGGATGACCTCCGGATGCACGGCATGCCGACCGGCCGCACCGTGACCGTCCGCCACGAGCGGTCGGGGCGTCTCGGGCAGCGGTTGCTGCGGGTCTCGATCGACGGGGAGGGTTGCGCCATCCGCTTCAGCTGTTACGAGGAACTCCAGGCCGCGCACCTCAGTGCCTACAACTCCTCGGACGGCGACGCCTCCAGCGCACCCCGTCGGTTCGCCGGCCGCGTCGACCAGCGCCTGTACGACACCCTTCCCCCGCCGACCAGGATGCCCTTCTATGACTCCCTCTGATGCCGACTGGTCGGCCGCGCTGCTCAACCCGGAGGACGTCCGCGCGGTGCTGGGCACGCCACCGCCGCCCCTGACGGACTACGCACTGACCACCGTGCACCTCGACGAGCGCGAGGCCTCCGTCACCCTGCGCTTCTTCGCCTTCGGTGTCCCGGCGGGGGCGGCGGCCACCTGGGAGGAGGCCGGGTACAACGCCGTCACGTTCTTCCTGCTCTGCACCGGCGTGCGGAACCTCGTGGTGGACGGCTGGAGCACGGACCCGCTCACCGGCATCGCCCTGACCTCCGACTCCGTCGAACTGTCCGGCAGTGGCAAGCGGATGACGTTCGAGGCCGGCACGATCACCGCCACCGCGCCCACCGGCTCCCGCGCCGGTGGCTTCTGAGCCGACGACCCCCGAGCCGACGGGTCACCGCTGCTGATACGCGCAGACCCCCGGGCGGACGTCCGCCCGGGGGTCGCGTCAGGGCCGGTCAGGGCCGGTCAGGGCCGGTCAGGGGCGGTAAGGGGCGGTCAGGGCCGGTCGGACCAGGAGAAGGCGACGATCCGCCAGCCCTCGGGGGTGCGGACGAACTGGAAGACCTTCGTCCCGCTGCCCTCGTAGGGCTCGCCGTTCATCAGCCCGGATTTGCTGTACTCGCCGACCCGCGACGCGACGTTGCCCGCGATCTCGGTGCGCTCGGACGTCTCCCACTCGGAGAATTCGACCAACCGGCCGTCGCTCAGCAGCTTTTCGCGCGGCTCGACGAACTCGTCCACGGTGTAGACGGTGAGGGCCGGTCCGGTGTTGACGATCACTCCCCCCGGAATCAGCAGCCGGCGGAGCCGGGCCACGTCGGCGGGCTTGCCGCCCCGGTTGTCGAATGCGCCGAAGAACTCGGCGGTCAGCGCGTCAATCTCGACCTTGGACATGATCCGACAGTAACAGTGCAATGGCACCGCAGGAACGGAGTCGTCACAACTGCCGGGCCACGTCGACGGCGAACGCGGACCTGTGGGTCGGCCCGCCCTTACGGCCCGGTGCCCCATCACCTCCGGGCGGAGCAGGAAGTCGCGAGGCCGACTTCCTGCTCGCTGCCGAGTGCGCCCGGCGAGAGGAGCCATCGCCGAACCCACTCAAGGTCGGGCCGCCCAGCCGGCAAGCGGCCGAACGATCACTTGTCAGACGGCTCTCGTACTTCCGCCGCCGCCGCACGCCGGAGCGTGATCCAGTAGCGCCGCACCGCGCCGACCTCCGTCTCGCGGATGTCCTCGAAGACACCGCCGTGATGCGTGATCGTCCTCACCGAGGCCGTGTTCTCGACCGCGCAGGCGAGCAGTATCCGGTCCAGGCCCAGCTGCCGCGCCTCGTCCAGCATCCGGCCCAGCGCCCAGGTGGCGAGCCCGCGCCGGCGCGCGGACGGGCGGATGCCGTAGCCGATATGGCCGTACAGCGGGACGTAGCCGTCGGGACCGTGCCGCAGCGCGATCCCGCCGAGCACTTGGTCGCCCTCGACGATCCACCGGTAGGTGCAGCTCTTCCCGCCGTGCTCGGCGCGCTTCGCCGGATCCGACGCGTCGGCCAGCCGCGCCACCCAAGCCGCGAACCCGGCCGGCGAGCCGGTCTCGTCGGCCGGCAACAGCCCGAACCCGTCCTCGTGACTGCCGGGGCCCCATTCGTCGTAGGCCTCCGTCCAGGCGGCGTGAAGGCGGGCTGTCGGCGCGATCAGTTCGGGCATGAGGCGACGATAGCGACCCGGCCGGCCACGATCCACGGCCGCAAAACCGTTGGACAACTCGCCTCCCCGGTCTGATCGTTGACCGAATGGAACAGGAGAAGATCTGGGACGCCGATGCCGCCCGGAGCTACGACACCCCCGGCACCGGCATGTTCGCACCCGAGGTCCTGGGCCCGACTGCCGGCCGCCTCGCCGAGCTCGCGGGCGACGGCCGGGCACTCGAATTCGCCATCGGCACCGGGCGCGTGGCCGTTGCGCTCGCCGAGCGCGGCGTGTCCGTGACCGGCATCGAGCTGTCGCAGCCCATGATCGACCGACTCCGGTCGAAGGTGGACGAGGCAACGATCCCGGTGACCGTCGGCGACATGGCGACCGCCCGGGCCCCGGGGACGTACACGCTCGTCTACCTCGTCTACAACACCATCTCCAACCTGCTCACCCAGGCCGAACAGGTCGCATGCTTCCGCAACGCCGCCCGCCACCTCGCGCCCGGCGGCCGGTTCGTGATCGAGCTCTGGGTCCCCGAGCTGCGCAAGCTCCCGCCGGGGCAGGAGGCCACCGTCTGGCACTCCGAGCCCGGCTACATCGGCCTGGACACCTACGACGTCCTGCGGCAGCACGTCGTCTCGCACCACTTCAGGTTCGACGACAGCCGGCAGGCCGAACTCCTCCGCAGCCCCCACCGCTACATCTGGCCGGCCGAACTCGACCTCATGGCCCAGCTGGCCGGGTTCGAGCTGGAGACCAGGCACGCGGACTGGACCGGGGCCGACTTCACCGCCGACTCGCGTTCCCACGTGTCCGTCTACCGCCTCCCGCCGTCCGGCCCGGATCTGTAGGGCTCAGGGGAGACGGTCTCCACCACGTCAACGCCCGTCGGTCAGCAGGGGACCGTAGTGAGCCGGCTGGTCGGCGGGGGGCCGAGCTGGACCGGCCGGATCACTCCGTCACGGGCACGCACTCGGCGAGCAGGTCGACGACGTCGCGCCAGGCTCGCTGCGCGTGCCGTGGGTGGTAGCCGACGCCGGGGACCACGGTGTGGTCGACCGGTGGGTGGTGGAAGGCGTGTAAGGCGCCGCCGTAGAGCGCGAGGCGCCAGTCGACGCCCGCGGCCTGCATCTCAGCGGTGAACGCGTCCCGTTGCGCGGGCGGCATGATGGGGTCTTCCGACCCGACACCGGCCCACACCGGGCAGCGAATGCGCGCCGCCTCGCCCGGTCGGCCCGTGGTCAGTGCGTTGACCGTCCCGATCGCCCGCAGGTCGACGCCGTCGCGCCCGAGTTCCAGCGCGATCGCGCCCCCGGTGCCGTAGCCGACGGCGGCGATCCGGTCGGGGTCGGTCCGCGGCTCGGCGCGGAGCACGTCGAGCGCCGCGTGGCCGATGCCCCGCATCCGGTCGGGGTCGGCGAGCAGCGGCATGCAACGGGCAAGCATCTCCTCAGGGTCGCCCAAATAGCGCCCGCCGTGGAGGTCGAAGGCCAGCGCCACGTATCCCAGCTCAGCGAGTACATCGGCCCGGCGGCGCTCGACGTCGCTGAGCCCCATCCCCTCAGGCCCGAGCAGGACCGCGGGCCGGCGGTCGACACCCGCCGGGAGCGCGAGGTGCCCGATCATCGTCAGGCCGTCGGCCGGGTACTCGACCGTGCGCGTAGTAATCGTGGTCATGGGACCGGACCGTAGTGATCGCCGCGCCCGGTCGGGCCGGTGTTCACCGCCGGCAGAACAGCGCGGGTGCGCCTCTGAAACGCGGCGCCGGCTCCCACGAGGCCACACCCGAGAATCAGGGCACTGCATCCCCGGGTCAGCGTTGAAGATCCTTCGGTTTCCGCGAACTCGCGGAGGTCCAGGGGTCCGGCCGAGGTGCCTGAAAAACCGGCTCTGTCGCAGATCTTGGATGGCCAGGATGCCGGAGCCGGGCCGGCATCCGGCGGCGAAGTCGCGGCTCGCTGGTATGACACAGTCAGGCGTAGTCAGCGGTGGGCTGGGCAAGGCCGGGACCACCTGCGTGCGGGGACTGGACATAGTCCTGCGGCGGCTTGGGAAGGTCCTGCAGGCAGGATGCGGAGCAGGCGTTGACCAGAAGCGGCAAGACGTCGGTGGCAACGCGCAGCGAGATCCATGCCTGGTGGATCTCGGCTCCCTCCAGTGACCGGTCGCACACGCTGCACCTGCGAACGGCTGCAGCACCCCATTCTCCGGGGTCGACGTCGTCGAGGCCGAGGTCCGTGGCCACCACGCGGGCGGGCTGGAGCGGGGGGAACGGTGGGCGGAGCTTCTCGTTGCCGAACAGGGCGCGCGTGCTCACGGTGCTGCGCTTCAAACTCGGGCACCTGGTCAGCTCGTACGGGAACCAGTGCAGCCGGTAGGACGTGTACGGCGTGAATTCCTGCAGGCTGCTCATGGCGCCGATCTCCGGAGGGATCCGAACCAGGTTGCTGCCGTAGAGGTTGAACTGCTTGACGGTGGTGAGCTTGGCGATGCTGGGCGGCAGGGTGACGATCTGGCGCCGCTCTTGGGGGCTCATCTCCGCAAGTGGTCGAAACACCTCCCGTCCGTCCGCGGCGGCTTCCTCAATCAGCGCCAGGAGGTGCTGCCAGGCCGGCGACGATGTGTCCTGTCGCTCATTGTGGAAGCGGACCCGCTGTCGGTTGCTCACCCGGCCCTGGTCGAAGCAGGTGCAGACATCTCGGTGGGAGGCGCTGCTGCCCGGGGCCGAGTCCGAGGTGTCGCCCCGCCTGTTGGTGTGGGATGCCAGCTCTGGTTCGTTCGCCATGGCACACACGATAGGAAGACGCGGGTGAGCCGGATCAGTTGGGGGTTGCGGCTCGACCCGAAAAGCCCACCCTGAGATGATCACGGCCAGGGGGCCGGGGCCCGCCGGGGGCCTGGGCACCAGCCGCTCGTCGTCGAGGCGGACGGCTTCCGGTTCGGCTTCGCGCTGTGCATCGAAGCCAGATTTCCGGAGGTGTTCGCCGAGTACGAGCGTCTGGACGTCGACTGTGTCCTGCTGTCGGTGATGGCTGACGACGCGCCCAGGGCCCGTGTCGCCCAGGCGTACGGGACGCTCCACAACTACTGGCTCGGCTACTCCATCCCGGCGCAGTACAGCGCCACGGTGCCGTCCGGGATCGTGGCGCCCGGCGGACGGTGGCCGGCGCGCTGTCCCGCGGACGGACGTCCCGCCCTGGCGGCCGCGGACATCGACCTCGACTCGCAGGACAGGGACATCGATCTGGCTGTTCGTCACGCCCGCCCGTGGCGCCGCGCAGCCCGGGCCGGGCTCTACGACGAGCACATCCCGGTCGGCGACGCCCGCAGCGACACCCGCACAGCCTTCTGACACCGCCGCCTATCGGCCCGGCCCCGCCCGGCGTCCCAACGCCGGTGGCACCGCTCCTCGTTGCTCTGGGGCCCGGGCCTCAGAGCAACGGCCTCGCCCTTCCGCGATCATCTCACTATCGGTTTTTACGGCTTTGGCCGGAATTGCCGCACCCCGCCCTCGGTGCTCTTGTAAGGACCACGCAGCCGCAATGACAATTGCACACCGATCGCGAGCAGCCCTGAAAGCGGAAGGTGGGACGTGATGCACCTCGGTACAGCCCTCCAGCGAAGGATTCGAGACCGGATCGGCGCAGGACTTGGAGTACTGACCCTGCTGGCGAGCCTGATCGTCGTCGCGGCCGCGTCGCCCGCGCAGGCCGGCGACTCCTACTGCAACAACGGCAAGAACGTTGTCGGTGACATCGAGAAGAGGTACATCGAGATGAAGGGTCCCGACGGGCCGCTCGGGTGCCCTCTCACGGACGAGCTGGTCAACCCCGACGGGTTCGGCCGACGAACGCAGTTCCAGAACGGCACGATCTACTGGTCCCCGCGCAGTGGCGCCTGGCCGGTCTGGGGAGCCATCGGCGGCGCCTGGTGCGACCTCGGATGCGAGCGGGGATGGCCCGGCTACCCCACCTCCTACGAGGTCAAGGCGGGCGACCAGATCCGCCAGAACTTCCAGTGCGCGGTGATCTACTTCCAAGCCGTTGGCGGCGGGGCATCGAAGACCTGGACAAGCGAGAACCTCTGCCTCTGACGCTTCGCACAGGCCACCAGTGAAGCATCAGTGCCCCGGCCGGGATTCCGGTCGGGGCACTGAGGCGCAGGCAGGGTCAGACGGTGCCGAACTCGCCGGCCTGGACGCCGGTGACGAACGACTGCCAGGCGTCGGCAGGGAAGACGAGTGCAGGGCCCTCGGGGTCCTTGGAGTCGCGGACGGGAACGGTACCCGGGAAGCTTGCGGAAACCTCAACACAGTTGCCGCCGTTGTTGCTGTACGACGACTTGAACCAGGAAGCACCACGCAGGTCAAGGTTCATGAGGCCAGCTCCTTTCGAGCCTTGCGGATCAGTGCGAGGGATGCCGCCTTGGGCAACGCTTCCACCACGAGCTGATCGTACTCTCTCTCCCAGCCCGTGACCGTTGAACGGGTGCGTTCAAGGTGGCCCCGAGCTTGGGATTCGGCGTACCCGACGACCGAGTGGTCCGGAAGGTCCAGCAGGACCACGGGGAGAGTGAACGGCAGGTTCTCACCGAGACTGAAAGGGGCCACCTGGATGGTGATGTTCGGTCGAGCCGCCAACTCCTCCAAGTGGTCGAGCTGGCCGAACATCACCTCCCTTCCGCCGACTGGACGGAGCAAGGAACTCTCGTCCAGTACCGCGTGAATGACAGGTGGAGACTGCTGGCCCAGCACGCGCTGCTGACGGAAGGCCAGAAAGTCGACGCGCTCCTCTGCCTCACTCTGCGAGATGGCACCCCGATGAGCGGCGGCCTGAGCCAGCGCCCTGGCATAGGCAGGTATCTGGAACAAGCCTGGAACCACGGTCAGCTCCAGGGTACGAAGGCGGCGGCATCGCGCCTCGGCGTCCGCGAACTCAGGGAAACCCTCCAACAGACTGGCGCGCGAGTAGCGCCGCCAGAGCTCGTAGAAGGTACCCCCGGTCGCGAACACCTCGTCGGCTTTAACAGCGAATTTCCTTGTTGGAGGACGCTTCGCTCGTTCGACGTACGACACAAGCGTGTTGGAGTACCCCATGCGCTTCGACAAGCCGACCTGGGACCAGCCTCTTGCCCGCCGTGACCTGTGAAGTTCCTGACCGAACCGCACGGCCGGAGATGACGCTGCATCAAGTTCCTGATCAACCATGACAGATGAGACCTTTCACTTGACGGAACGGTCAACAGTGAAACCCTGGCCATCGTAAAACCATTCGGGCCATCATGGCTACACCCGGTAAGAGATCGGGAACCCAGAGCAACCACTGGAGCCGACATGCCCAGCCGCCCCCGTATGCCCGCGTACAGGCCCAAGGTCGGAGAAGTCGTCCGCGACCTCGCCCAGCGCACGGCCACCGGCGAGCCCTCCGAAGGCGTCTACATGGACACCCTCGGCGGCCTCGCCTACCTGCGCCCCGCCGGCGGCGGCTGCGAGTGGACCACCAAGCCCGAGCACCTCCAACGGCTCGACCACCCCCGCCACCTCACCGTGCAGCACCCCAGCAGGCCCCGCGCGCACGGCGCCGCGTGAACCCGACCCTCAGACTCCTCGCGGCCGTCACGGCCGTGCCCGCCGTCAGCGCCGGCGCCGCCGTCCTCGCCTGCTGGCCGATCCGCGACGGGCCCTGCGGCCCGCGACTGCTCATCCTCGGCCTCATCGTCGCGACCGGCATCGTCGCCGGCCTCCCCGCCTGCTTCACCTGGCTCTCGATGCCAACGGAACCCGACCGAGCCACACCCCCGACTCCCGTCCGGCTCGCGGCCCCCGCGCGAGCCGGGCGGGTCACCTACATCCAACTCATCGCACAGGAGCCCGACTTGCTGTACCCACTCCCTGGGATCCTCACCAACCCGCCCCGCCGCCGGCTCGGCCACCAGGCCCTCGTCCTCAACTCCGACGGAGCCGTCCTCCTCCTCGAAACCACCTACAAGAACGGCCACACCCTCCCCGGCGGCAGCGCCGAGCGCGACGAACTCCCCCACCTCGCCGCCCGCCGTCACACCGAGGCCCAGACCGGCCTCGTCCTCCCGCTCCGCAGCCTGCTCGCCACCGACTACACTGACACCCAACTCCTGCCCGAGGCCGTCCACTTCGTCTACTGGGGAGGCCGTCTCACCCGGGCCCAGGAGGTGACCCTCGCGCGCCACCTGCCACCCCCGCACGTCATCGGCCTGCACTGGGTCCCCGAGGCCCGGCTCCCCGACGTCATGGCCACCGAGCAGCACCGCCGCACCACCCAGGCCCTCACCGCCCTCGCCCGCGGCGCCCACCTCCCCTTCCTCCTCCGCGGAATCCCCGCCGAGTAGCCCGACGATCAGCCCCGACGAACAGCCCCCCGAACAGCCCCCGACTCACCGCGCCCGGGCGAGGAAGAGGTCGCTGAGGAGGTCCATGTCGATGCCGCCGTCGTGGGCGTCCAGGACGCGGGCGGTGTCGGCAAGGACCTGCTCGCGCCGGCCGGGGGCAAGGAGGCGGTAGCGCGAGAGCGAGGCCAGGTATCCCAGGTAGCGGTCGGTGTCGTAGTGCTGCTCCTGCCGGTACCGGACGCTGCGCAGGTCGGTGAAACGGCCGTCGCGGCGGCACTCGTCCTCGGGCCAGCCGGGCAGCCCGGCCCAGTTCCCGGCTTCCTCACCGTAGGCCGAGGTCAGGTCCCTGTGCGGGGAGTCGGTGATCCCGTGCCGGTGGTCGACCTCGGCCAGGGCGGCGTGCAGCTCCGGATCGCGGATCCCCTGCGGGTTCCAGAACAGTGCCACCGCGCCACCGGGGGCGAGGGCATCGTGGGCGAGCTCCCAACGCCGCTGCTGGTCCACCCAGTGCCAGGACATCGCGGCGAGGAGCAGCCCGAAGCTCCGGCCGTCCGGCTGCCACTCCTCGAAACTGCCGGCGTGGACCCGAACTCCCGGATACGGCCCGGTGTTTCGTCGTAGCACCTCCGCCATCCGCGGGTCGGGCTCGATGCACACGAGCGGCGTGCCCAGCGCGGCGAACGGCAGCGTGGCCTTTCCGGTTCCGGCGCCGACCTCCACCGCCGCACGGCCGCCCAGTGCCGCGTACGCCAGTACCTCCGCGACCAGCGCGTCCGCGTAGCCCGGACGGGCGGCGTCGTAGAGCTCGGCCACCTCTCCGAACACCTGGCTGCGCGCCGGGTCGACCTGCCCCTGGTCGGTCATGCGCATCCCCTCCGGTTCCCCGATGGTCACGACGCTCCCCCTCGGGTCGTCCAACTACCTTTGACGGTAGGCTGGTTGCGACAAGCAGTGTGACACTCGGGGCCTCCGGCCGGAACAGGGGCGCAGGGGAGGAATCGCGTACCGCGAACGGGCCGCCGCCCGACGGGGCGACGGCGGACGTCAGACGCCCGGCAGGCCGGTCGTGAGCCCGTCAAGGGTGTGCGAGCAGACGCAGTCCCGGGTGGTGGGCAGGCTCTCCAGCGCCTTGAACAGCACGGTGCGCAGCCGGTCGACGTTGCGCGCGAAGACCTCCAGCACCTCGGCGTGGGTGACGCCCTCGCCGCTCTCGACGCCCGCATCCAGGTCGGTGACCAGGGCCATCGAGGTGTAGCAGAGGCCGAGTTCGCGGGCGAGGACGGCCTCGGGGTGGCCGGTCATGCCGACCACCGACCAGCCGCTGGCGGTGTACCAGCGGGATTCGGCGCGGGTGGAGAAGCGCGGGCCCTCGATCACCACCAGGGTGCCGCCGTCGACCGGCTCCCAGGCGGCGTCGCGGGCCGCGGCCTGTGCGGTGTGCCGCCCCGCCGGGCAGTACGGGTCGGCCATCGAGACGTGGACGACCTCGGGCACCTCGCCACCCGGCAGCGGGAGGCCGTCGTAGAAGGTCTGCGTCCGGCCGGAGGTGCGGTCCACGAACTGGTCCGGGACGAGCAGGGTGCCGGGACCGTACTCGGGGCGCAGGCCGCCGACCGCGCACGGCCCGATCACCTGCCGGACGCCGAGGGCGTGCAGCGCCCAGAGGTTGGCGCGGTAGTTGATCCGGTGCGGGGGGATCCGGTGGCCGCGGCCGTGCCGGGGCAGGAACGCGACGGTGCGGCCGGCCACCTCGCCGAGGAACAGGGAGTCGCTGGGCGGGCCGTAGGGGGTGTCGACGGTGATCTCGGTGACGTCGTCGAGCAGCGCGTACAGGCCGGAGCCGCCGATCACGCCGAGCTCGGCGCGCGGGGCCGCGCCGCCGTCGGTGCGATGGGCCGTCATGTCCGCCATGTCGATCAACCTTTCCTCCGATGAACTGGCCCGCCCAGCCTAGGCGGGCAGCGGCGGCGGGGGCGCGGGGGCCCTTCTCACGGTTCGCGGACGGCGGCCGGTCCGGGCCCTTCGTATCGAGCGGACGATGGCCGGTCCGGGCCCTCGCTATCGATATGCCGGTCGACTACATATACTTTTCCCCGACGGGTGCGGTATACATACTGGGTATGCAGGCCGGACCGGCCCGCAGGAGTCCCGACCGGTCCGAGAGCCTTCCGCCGCCATGCCGCATCCCGGGCGCCATGCCACATCCATAGGGGGAACACCCATGCCTCAGACCAGTTCCAGCAGGAGCGCCACCGCTCCCGTGCTGCACCTGGACCACGTCACCCGGGTCCACGGCCGGGGCGCGGCCGAAGTACAGGCACTGCGCGGGGTCGACCTGGCGGTCCAGCCGGGCGAGTTCGTCGCCGTGATGGGCCCGTCCGGCTCCGGAAAGTCCACCCTGCTGAGCCTCGCCGGCGGCCTCGACACCCCCAGCACCGGCCAGGTCCTGGTCGAGGGCGTCGCCCTCGGCGGCCTCAGCCGCAAGAAGCTCGCCGAGGTCCGCCGCCGCTCGGTCGGCTACGTCTTCCAGGACTACAACCTGATCCCGGCGCTCACCGCCGCCGAGAACATCGCCCTGCCGCTCGAACTCGACGGCACCGCCGGGCGGGCGACGCGCCGCAAGGCGGTCGCCGCGCTGGCGGAGATGGGCATCCCCGAGCTCGCCGACCGCTTCCCCGACGACATGTCCGGCGGCCAGCAGCAGCGCGTCGCCATCGCCCGCGCCCTGATCGGCGACCGCCGCCTCGTCCTCGCCGACGAGCCCACCGGCGCCCTTGACTCCGCCACCGGCGAGGCCGTCCTCGCCGTCCTGCGCTCCCGCTGCGACGCCGGCGCCGCCGCCATGATGGTCACCCACGAACCCCGCCACGCCGCCTGGGCCGACCGCGTCGTCTTCCTCAGCGACGGCCGGATCGTGGACGAGTGCGTCGGCCAGGACGCCGACTCCCTGCTGCGGATCGCCGCCCGCCACGGCCGCGCGCGCCAGGCCGACGCGATCGAGGCCGTCCGATGAAGCTCCGTTCCCTCAAGGTCACGCTGCGGATCGCCCGCCGCGACGCCCTGCGCGCCAAGGGCCGCAGCGCCCTCGTCGTCGCCATGGTCGCCCTGCCCGTCCTCGGCGTCGCCGGCGCCGACGTCGTCTACCGCAGCGGCCAGCTCACCCCGGCCGAACGGACCGAGCGCCTGCTCGGCGGGGCCGACGCGTACGTCACCGCCTACGCGCCCGGCAGCACCGTGCACCAGCTCCCGTTCGCCGAGGACGGGGCCTACGCCGTCGCTCCCCGGGAGGGACAGGCACCGACGCCGGAACAGGCCCGCGGCGCCGCCGACGTCCCGGCCGACCTGCTGAAGGAGCTGCTGCCCGGCGGCACCCTGCTGCCGGCCGGCCCCGGCCCCACCGCGAACGCCGCCTCGCGGGACGGCCTGCTCCAGACCGACACCGCCGAGGCCGACCTCACCGACCCGGCCTGGAAGGGCCGGATCACCCTGGTCGAGGGCCGGGCACCGAAGGGAGCGCACGAGGCGGCCGTCACCCGGGCCTTCCTCGACGAGTCCGGGCTCGGCATCGGCTCCACCACCACCCTGAAGGGCTTGGAGAAGGCGCCGTTCACCGTGACCGGCGTGGTGGAGCGCCCCGGTGACCTCGGCAAGGTCGAGTTCGTCGGCCGCCCCGGCGAGGTCCTCGCGCCGCTCGCCGCCCTGGCCCCCGCCGCCAAGGCCCCGACCGGCGTGTCCGAGCAGGCCGCCGACAAGGCTTCCTGGCTGGTCAAGATGCCCGCCGGCAAGCCGCTCGACTGGGCCGGCGTGCAGCGGCTCAACCAGTACGGCTTCACCGCCACCGCGCGCACCGTGGCGCTCTACCCGCCAGCCGACGCTCAGGTGTCGTACCGCGCCCAGAAGGTCAGCCTGAGCGACTCCACGCGCAAGAACACCGCCGTCGTGGTCGCCACCGTCGCCGGCATGGCCTTGCTCGAAGTGGCCCTGCTCGCCGGCCCCGCCTTCGCCGTAGGTGCCCGCCGCTCCCGCCGGCAGCTGGCCCTGCTCGCCGCCGGCGGCGGCGACCGCGGGCACGTCGCGGCCGTCGTCCTCGGTGGCGGCCTGGTGCTCGGCGTGGCCGGCGCGGCCGCCGGTGTGCTGCTCGGTACCGGTCTGGTCGCCGCTCTCCGGCCGTGGATCGAGGAGACCGCGGGCAGCCGGTTCGGCCACTTCGGCCTGCGGGCCGCCGACCTGGCGGCGATCGGCGCCGTCGGCCTCGTCACCGCACTGCTCGCCGCCGCACTGCCCGCCCTCCAGGCCGCCCGGCAGAGCGTCACCGCCGGGCTCAACGACCGCGACACCGTCAAGCCGCCGAACCGCCGGACCACCGCCCTCGGCATCGTCCTCTTCGTCGCCGGCGCGGCCACCGCGCTGCTCGCGGTGGGCACCAACGACGGCACCGGCCGCGGCATCGCCGTCTTCGCCGGCCTCGACAAGATGACCCTGATGGTGCTGACCGGCTCGGCCGCCGCCGAACTCGGCCTGCTCGCCCTCACCCCGCTGCTGATCGCGCTCTGCGGCCGGCTCGCCCGCCACCTGCCGCTCAGCGGACGGCTCGCCCTGCGCGACTCCGCCCGCCACCGCGGGCGCACCGCCCCGGCCATCGCCGCCGTCATGGCCGCCGTCGCCGGCTCGGTGGCCGTCGGCCTCTACACCACCAGCACCGAGGCGCGGGACCGCGAGGCCTACCGGCCGCACAGCCCGGTCAACTCCGTCGTGCTCGCCGTCCCCGCGGGCGACCCGCAGCTCCCCCGGCTGCGGTCGGCCGTCGAACGGGACATGCCCGGTCTCGGCGAACGCGCCGACCTCTCCCAGGCGTTCTACTCCTGGTGCAAGGGCTGCTCCAGCGCGGTCACCCTCAAGGGCGGCGGCGGCCTCGGGCGGAACTCCCTCCTCGTGGGCGACGCGGCCGTCCTGCACAACGCGTTCGACCTCCGTGACCCGGCCGCCGACCAGGCGCTCGCCGCGGGCAAGGCCGTCGTCTTCAACGCCTCCCGGATCCACGACGGCAAGGTGGTGCTCCAGCTCACCGGCGGATTCACCAGCGCCCCGCAGCCGGGTACCACCCCCGGGCAGGACATCAAGGAGATCGCCGTCGACGCCGTCCTGATCGACAACCCCGCCGCCGACCGCTACGGCGCCGGCGTCATCGGCGCCAAGGCGGTCGAGGGCCTCGGCCAGGGCGTGACCGTCACACCCGTCGGCGCGGCCTGGCTGCCCGCCACCGCGCCCGACCACCGGGCACAGCAGCGCGCCGGGGCGACCGCCGACCGGCTCGTGCCGATGGCCCAGATCGAGGTCGAACGCGGCTTCCAGCCCAAGGGCGACCTGCCGACCCTCGCCCTCACCGGTTTCGCCGCGCTGATCGTCCTCGGCGCCGCCTGCATCGCCACCGGCCTCGCCGCCGCCGACTCCCGGCGCGACCAGGCCACCCTGGCCGCCGTCGGCGCTCCGCCTGGCATCCGCCGCCGGCTCTCCGGCGTCCAGTGCGCGGTGATCGCCGTGCTGGGCGCGGTGCTCGGCACCGTCAACGGGTTCGTCCCGGCGCTCGCCCTGCTGAAGACCCGGGACATCGACTACCCGGGCGTGACCAACCCGATCGTCGTCCCCTGGGGCGAGATCGCGCTCACCGCGCTGGTCGTCCCGCTCCTCGCGGGCCTGCTCGCCGGCCTCTTCACCCGCTCCCGCACCCCGCTGACCCGCCGCCTCGGCTGAGGCCGCGGTAGAGACCAGCCCCGCCCGGCCCGGCGGCGCGCCCGATTCCCCGGGCGCGTCTCCGGGCCGCCCCCACCCCCCGCCCACTCCCCCCCCCCCCCCGGGGTGAAGACGGTGGGGAAACCGCCAGGGGGTGTCCGACCCTTCCGGGCCTTG